>WQXR01000072.1 GCA_009784745.1 Methanomassiliicoccaceae archaeon
CGGTTCGGGTCCATGTTCATTCCGTAATAACTGAACACCATCGTCGGAATTGTCATCAGTATCGTCAGTACGGTCAGCACTTTCATTATCACGTTAAGGTTGTTGGAGATAAGCGAAGCGAACGCATCCATCGTTCCGGAGAGAACTTCGGAATATATCGTGGACATCTCTATCGCTTGGCGTATCTCTATGAGCACATCTTCCATGATGTCCATGTCATCTTCCGACATCTTCAGCGCCTTGCCTTTCATCACCTTGTCCAAAGTTGCTTGGTTCGCTTTCAGTGATGTTGAAAAGAAAACTAGAGATTTCTGTATGCCCAGTAATTCAACGACCTCTTTATTTCTCTGCGATTCGTATAATCTTTCTTCAATGCTGTCGGATATCTTGTTCATTTGTCTCAGATACTGAAGATATCTGTTCGCTATGCGTAACATCAACGCCAGCAGGAACTGTGTCTTTGTCTGTGTGTTCAGCCGTTTCGGCGGATTGTTCTCGAATTCCGATAATAATGTGTTCTCCCTGGAACATACGGTTATTATATTGGATCCGGTGACAAGGATACCGAACGGTATCGTTGAGTACATGACCGCAGAGGAATCATCTACGATGGGAATGTCGATCGTTATGAATGTGTGTCCCTCATCGGTAACATCAACGTACGATGTTTCTTCCTCATCCAATGCGGCACGGAGCGTAGATGCGTCCGTTCCGACAGCTTCGGCGACCTTGCGTATCTCAACGTCGTCGGGACGGACCATGTTGACCCAGCAGTCATCTTCGATGTTATTCAGACGCTGCATCTTTCCGTCCGCGGTCTTCCAGAACGAGATCATCTTTCTTCACCCCTTAGACGGTAACGCGGATGTATTATAAAATGAACGTCGGTCATTTTCCGTTCCGTCCTGTTACGGGATATTATTAACAGCGCATTCGCAAGATTAATTACTGCGCACCTCGTTATCGTGCTCAACGGTGATTATAAATGGCCGACGGCAAGAAACAGCACATAATGAAACATCCCGACGGAGGATGGCAGGTAAAAGGCGAAGGCAACACAAAAGCGACAAGGATCTTCGATACCAAGGCGGAAGCCTTGGAATATGCGAAAACAGTAGCGAAGAACCAAGGTTCAACGATAGTTCCGCACAAAAAGGACGGAAAGATCCAGAAAAAGAAGTGAATCATAACACCGGAGAGGAAATAATGACAGAAGAGGAAGATACCGTAGCGAAGCTGAGGATGATACCTTCGGTAAGCGAGAAATGCGCCAAAGGATTGTATCTTCTCGGCATACGCGAAATAGACGACCTTAAGGGAAAGAACGCTGCGGATATGTATTCGATGCTCCGCGAGAGAAAGGATTTCTTCGCGGAGCCTTGTATGCTCAATATGATCAAGATAGCAGTGGGCATGGCAAATAAGGGAATGGAAAATATCGCAAAGATGCGATGAGCGATCGAAAATAATAGACGCAGATGGCCACACACATCGGCGTTAAGATAGACGAAGGTTCTACTAAGTTATTTTAACTCGTTGTTTATACTTACCTGAAGAGGTCTGCCTGTGTATTGGAACGAAACGATAGAAAAGATGCCGATCAGCGAACTTAAGGACCTTCAATACAAGAGTTTGAAGAGTTTGGTAAATAATCTTTACAGTTTCAGTACGTTCTACCATGACCGCATGAAAGAGATGAACGTCAGACCGAATGACATACAGTCGCTTTCCGATATAACGAAACTTCCGTTCATGAACAAATCAGATCTTCGTGATAACTATCCGACAAAGATGTTCACGTCCCCTAAGAAGAGCGTGGTAAGGTATCACGTATCGTCAGGAACAACGGGAAAACCTACGCTCGTCGGATACACCGCGAATGATATAGAATTCTGGACGGAAAGTCTTGCCCGTTCTCTGACATCAGTGGGAATAGGTGACGGTGACGTGATACAGATATCATACGGTTACGGACTGTTCACCGGAGGCCTCGGATTGCATTACGGCGCGGAACGCGTCGGTGCGACGGTGCTTCCCGCAGGTACGGGAAGCACAGAACGTCAATTAGAACTGATGATAGACCTTGATGTCACCGCGATCGCGTGCACACCGTCGTATCTGATGCACATGGGTGACGTGGCAAAAGCAATGGGAATAGATATTCGTAAAGATACGCAATTACGGAAAGCGGTGCTTGGTGCGGAACCGTGGTCAGACAATATGAGAAAATATATCGAAAATGAATTGGGAGTGCAAGCATACGATATCTACGGAACATCCGAGATATCGGGTCCGATGTTCTCCGAGTGTTCCGAAAAGGACGGAATTCATGTGTGGGGAGATACCGCAATAGTCGAGATAATCGATCCGGAGACGGGAGAATCGCTGGGTCCAGGTGAAAAGGGAGAACTGGTCATGACGGTACTGAAGAAAGAGGCGATGCCGATGATCCGTTACAGGATCAAAGATCTCACGTCAGTAATGGAAGAAGAATGCGCCTGCGGGCGAACTTCTCCGCGGATAAGGAGAATAGACGGACGTTCCGATGATATGCTCATAATACGCGGAATAAATGTATTCCCGTCGCAGGTTGAACACACGTTGATGCATATGCCCGAAATGACGGGGCAGTATATGATCGTGGTCGACCGTGTCGGTGCGTTGGATCTGATGACGGTACAGGTGGAAGTAGGTCAGGAAACATTCAGCGATAAGATCGACGATATGCTGAGACTGAAAAAGAAGATATCGTCGGAATTAAAGAAATACCTGAACATAGGTATAGATGTGGAACTTATGAGTCCCGGTTCGCTGCCGAGATTCGAAGGTAAAGCAAAGAGGGTCATAGACAGGAGGAAGTTGTGATGTCCAGTGAATATTTAATAAAACAGTTGTCCGTGTTCATTAATAACGAACCGGGACGCCTCGCTCAGATCGCAGCCGCACTGAAAGAGTGCAACGTCAACATGAAAGCCTTTAACATAGCGGAATCAAGCGGTTTCGGGGTGTTCAGAGCGATCGTTGACGATCCGGACAAAGCGTGCGCAGAACTGAGCAAGAAAGGAATAGTCGTTAAGGAAACGAACGTGATAGCGATACCGATGGTCAACAGACCAGGAGGATTGCTGGATGTTGCCAAGATAATCGGTGACGCAAAGATAAACGTCGAATACGGATACGCGTACATGAACAACGACGAAGCGTCATTCTTCTTCAGGGTCGACGATGCACCGGCGGTAATAGAAAGATTACTGGCCGCAGGCATAAAGGTGCTTAAGGAGAAAGATATCTGATGGGCAATCTCAATGCGGCCGTTCTCGGTCCGAACGGTTTTGCAGGCGAGATAGGAAAGAAAGGTACAATAACGGATGTGACGTTCTTCAACCTGAAAAGGGACGATAATTCCGTTACGCTCATCGAGCCGACAAAATATCCTGAAAAGATAGTATCGCTGTTCTATGCGTGCGCAATGTCAGAATTTGCGATACTCGTCGCAGAGAAGATAGATAATTCCCTGGGCGAGAAGATATTGATGCTGAATTGCCTGAACATCCGCAACGGATACCTCATTTTAAGGAATTACATACAGGAAGAACAATTGCGGCCGCTGCTCGCAGGAACGGCAGCGGAAAATTACACCATCGTAAAGGATGATCCGATAGAACTCAGGGAGATGTTGCTCAATGCTGCGTCAAAAATGAACGTAACGAACGCATCATGCGGTTCAGTTCCGGTCGACAGTCATTTCAATGTGCGCGGTGTCGGTACTGTCGTTCTTGGTTCTGTGATCGACGGTGTTGTTAAAAAGCATGATAAGATGCGTGTTATCCCCCTATCAGATACCGTAATATTGAAATCGATACAGAAGCACGATGTCGACAGTGACGCAGGATACAAAGGCGATCACGTCGGTCTTGCGCTCCGCGGTATCGAATCAGAACGTCTTGACCGCGGATACGTACTGACAACGGACGATTCCGTGAAAATGACGAAAAATATCAAAACAAAAGCGGATCTTGTAAAATACTGGCCGTCACCGCTGAAAGAAGGAATGGTCATGCATATCGGCCATTGGATGCAGACCGTTCCCTGCCGTATAAACAGCGTAGATAACGGAAATGATTGGAAGTGTCCGAAAATAGATCTTGAATTTGACACGGAGATAATTCACAAACCCGGGGACACGGGAATAATTATGTATCTTGAAGGCGGCAAGTTAAGAATTGCCGGAAATATAACACTTGATTGATATCAGGAACGTTCATGTGATATATCGGAAGCGTACTCAATAAATACGGGATACGTATTGTGCAATGACAGCAAGTAGCATGGTGGAACAATGAACTACTGGAACGAAAAAATGGAAACGATGCCTCTGAACGAGATAAAGGCGTTGCAACTCAAACTTCTCAGAAAACTGGTCTCAGAGATGTACATATCATCAAAATTCTACCATGGTAAGATGAAAGAAGCAGGCGTAAAGCCTGATGATATTCAGACGATGAAGGACGTTTCTAAACTTCCGATGATGAAGAAGACGGATCTTCGCGATAATTATCCCGATAAACTGTTCATAAGGCCGCAGTCCGAAATATTAAGATATCACGTCTCATCAGGAACGACAGGAAAACCGACCATCGTCGGATATACGAGAAATGATATTGAGAATTGGTCTGAATCTTTGGCAAGAGCATTCGTTTCATCCGGCCTCAGTAATAAGGATGTGATGCAGATAAGCAACGGATACGGTCTTTTCACCGGCGGTCTGGGAAAACATTACGGCGCAGAGAAGATAGGCGCTACAGTTCTCCCGACGGGTACAGGAAATACCGCAAGACAGATAGAACTAATGAGAGATCTTCCGGTAACGGCGATAGCGTGCACACCGTCATACATGTTCCACATAGCCGACGAATGCGAGAGAATGGGCGTAAGCATACGCAACGATACAAAACTTCGTGTCGGTATCCTTGGTGCAGAACCGTGGTCCGAGAGCATGAGAAAAAAGTTACAGGAAAGGACCGGAATTTTAGCACAGAACTGCTACGGAACATCCGAGTTATCAGGACCGATGTTCACTGAATGCACCGAACAGAAGGGGATACACGTCTGGGGCGATCTTTGTTTAATGGAAATATTAGATAAGAACGGCGATCCCTGTGCGGATGGCGAGCGCGGTGAAATGGTAATAACAATGTTACAGAAAGAGGCGTTCCCGCTCATACGGTACAGGATAGGCGACATCAGTTCGCTGGAATGGGAGAAGTGTGAATGCGGAAGGACACATCCGCGTTTACAAAGATTAAGCGGAAGAACGGATGATATGCTCATAATACGCGGTATAAACGTATTCCCGTCGCAGATCGAGGATGTGATCGGAGAGATGGATTTCCTGACGCCTTTCTACCATATCACCGTGAGTTCGGTGAATTACATGGATAATATGCTCGTTGAAGTTGAAATAACAGATGATGCTCTCACGGACGACATGATAAAGATGGAGAAGATGAAACGCGAGTTCGACCGCAGATTGAAGGACGTGTTGAACATCAAGGCGGAGATCAAATTAGCACTTCCTGGTTCAATGCCCAGAGTCGAAGGGAAAGCGAAGCACGTCACTGATACGAGATCGTACGAATGATCACGGCATAGATCTCCGATCAGAAATTGCATGAAACAGAAGCCAATGTAATAGTACATTGTGAACGAAAGTGAAAAAATGAGAAAGAGGGATGGTGAGTCCCTTCAGTTTTATTGGTTGGTGTTTTCCGTTGTGCCTTGTGCGTTCTTGTCATTGAGATATTTTACAAGACATCCGATCGCCATTATCGCCGCCGAAATCGGTAACGCAATGATCAGCGGATCAACGAACACCCACTGTCCGGTGAGTATTGGTGATATGCCCAATCTTCCGCCTATGCTCCAGTTGACCAACATCGCCCAGAACAGCCAAACAATGGATCCTGCGGCTATGCTGAGTTTAGCAGGCATTGCCAAAGGTTCCTTGGCGAACACCGCATGTGTGTACGCAGGCAGCAAAGCGGCTGCCGTAAGACCCATGAATATTGCTGTTGCTCTTGCGATTATATCAAGCGGCAGAAGATACGCGACGATTATCACAATGACCATCATCACTACCGTAGCGATAC
>WQXR01000073.1 GCA_009784745.1 Methanomassiliicoccaceae archaeon
ACAATGAACGAACTTCTGGAGAAGTTCGGCGGAAAAGCGGATGTTATATTATCAGATATGGCACCGAACGTCGGAGGGAATTACTCAACGGATCACGCAAGATCGGTGCATCTGTGTACGTATGCCATTGATGTTGCCGACAGGATACTGAAAAATAACGGAAAAATGGTGATGAAAGTGTTCATGGGCGATCTCTTCCATACGGTAAAGGAGGAAATGGAGACGAGATTCAAGACCGTAAAAGTGCACGCGCCCGATGCGACGAGATCATCCTCATCCGAAGTATACATAATCGCAAAGGGATTCAAAGGCCGAAGAACGGAAGTGACGGCTGATGAAAACAACAACGAAAAAGGTTCCGAGTTCACTAAAAAAGGGGAATTGAAATGAGGCCGAGTAAAATAATATGCATCGGATGGAACTACAGATCGCATTTGGCGGAAACTAACGCAGTTCTTCCGAAAGAGCCGATAGTATTTTTCAAACCGCCGTCGTGCCTGATCGGCGACGGCGACAACATCGTTACAGTAAATGATACGGGAAATATA
This sequence comes from Methanomassiliicoccaceae archaeon, assembly GCA_009784745.1. Taxonomy (GTDB): domain Archaea; phylum Thermoplasmatota; class Thermoplasmata; order Methanomassiliicoccales; family Methanomethylophilaceae; genus Methanomicula. Next base: position 549 of record WQXR01000073.1, read on the forward strand.
CATCATGAGGTGGAACTGGCACTTATATTCGGTAAGAGCGGAAAGAACATCCGGGAAAGCGATTCGTTATCGTATGTCTCTCATGTTGCCGTTTTCAATGATATTACTGCGAGAGATATGCAAACGAAAGCAAGATCGGAAGGAAATCCGTGGTGTTTAGCAAAAGGAATGGACACGTTCGGTCCTATGTCGAGACCCGTTCCGATCGGTGCGGTAAAGGATATTCATAATTTGGATCTCGAACTTTCGGTGAACGGTGATGTGAAGCAAAATGGGAATACGTCAATGATGATATTCACCGTCGAAAAATTAATTGCTTATGTGTCAAGATTCATGACAATAGAGAAAGGCGACATAATGGCAACGGGAACGCCGGAAGGTATTGGTCCTCTGGTGAAAGGTGATGTTGTTATTGCAAAGATCGACGGCGTGGGCGAGCTGAAGAATAAAGTCATCTGATCAATCCCAGAATCTTTTGTTCTTTGCGTACAGTACTTCCGATGCAAGGATATCCCTTAAAAGATCATCTTCGTCAATATGCATCCTGTTCAGTATACGTGACGCAGAATCAGGACCGATACCGCGGCCGGCAAGTATCATCACTGCTTTGGGACCATTCTCATTCACCAGATTTGCGTTTCTGGAAATTCTCATCATTTCCTTCCGTTCATCCGCATTCACACTTTTCTTGGAGAACAGTTTGATGTTATCCCGTTCATATTCCTTCAGAACGGCGATCATGTTTCCGCCGCAATTATCACATACAAATCTTTTCGGAGATTCTGATACGCGCATTCTGTGCTGGCTTTGGCATCTGATGCACGACGTATACATGATCTCATCAAAAAGTCTCTTTTTCATTGCCATGAGTATAGAATGATCTGCGCGAAGCGGCTGCATCAATTCCTTTGTCCTTACAATTCCTTCGAGACCGATCGGCGACATCTTTGTAACTTTCACTTTTATCTTTCCGTCGGAGATCGCGGATATCGCTTTTTCCGTATTTTCGATGTCAAGGTCTTCCCATAATACTTTTCTAACGGCGTCCTCGTATGCCGACGTGTCACGATAAGTTTCAAAAAGACGCGAGAAACTGATGAACCGGTGATCTGCGTCCTTTTCGATTATTCCGAACTTTTTGGCAACATACATGAATCTCCATCTTAAGTAAGAAGAATTGGACATTGTCATTTTTGTCAGCGATTCCACACTTCCGGGGCGTATGGACGTTAAGGCGTTCAGAAGAACGTCTTTTCCTATGTTCCGGGGCAATTCAACGATTATTCGATACGGATCCGTCGATATTCCGACGCTTTCGCCGAGTCTTGCGGAAAGCAAGGCGGAATATATTTTGCTTAAAGTTTCGTTCACACGCGTTCCGAAACAGCAATTGATTATCGCTGTCCTGTCGCCTATCTCCAGCGTAACGAGTTCGTCGGACGGGACGTCAAAATGATCATCCTTTTGTTTTTTGATGTACGAACGTATCTTTTCCTTTGCGTTCTCGTCGCAATCGTAATCATCGATGTTCATCACACGTCTTAAACGGCCGACCTCCATCGCAACCTCATACGGAACGGGAATGTCATTACCGACCCACGACGGTACTGAACCAATCTCTTTGGAACCTTCCACCAATAATTCGTCATCACGCATTTCCACTATTCTCCACGTTCTGCCTTTGGCGATGAACGTTGCGTACGGTTCCGCGAATGCGGCAACAAAACTTTCGTCCAGCGTACCGATGATACCTCTTGTTCCTATGTCCCGTATGAGATACGTTCTTTCATCGGGTATCATTGATATGTTGTTGTAAAAATAGTTCATTCCTTTCTTGGAACGTCTGAATCCGTTATCGTCCTCGAATATCATCTTTATCGATATCAACTGATCGAGAACGGCATCCATGTCGCATCTTTCCAGATCACGGAATGAATGCGTTCTTTTGAGAAGACAGAACGCGTCATATCTGTTGATGCGCGATGACATGGTCATCGCTATCAGCTGATTCGCTAACACCGTGAACGGCATCGGTCTTCCTGTCTTATCCTCAAGTTCTTTGGATGCGGCCATTCTGCATATGACCGCCGCCTCAAGCAATTCATCCGGCGCGGTTGCGATCACTTTCGCGATTATTGTTTCCCCGACCCTGTGACCGGCACGTCCGGAACGCTGTATCATTCTTGAGACCTGTCTCGGTGAATTGTATTGTATAACGAGATCCGTAGTACCAACGTCTATTCCCAGTTCAAGCGACGACGTACATATCAGTGCTTTCAATTCACCTTTCTTGAAAAGATCCTCCATCTCCGTTCTGTTCTCCTTTGAAAGGGAACCGTGGTGAACGTCTATCATAAAATTCTCATCCAGAATGTGATGTCTGGCCGCTAACCATTCTGCTGTTTCTCTTGTGTTGACAAAGAACAGCGTTGATCTTCCTTCTTCGATGTGTCCCTTCGCACGTTCCAGAACTGCGATTATCTCCGGATCCGCCTGTAACTTATCCTCAAGGATGGGATCCTCTTTGCTTTCCGGACATTCAACATTCAGAACGAGATCCCTTTTTGTGTCGTGTTTCGATATCGTAACTTTTCTTCCGGTCCCTGAAAGGAATTTTGCGACCTCTTCAACATTACCGACGGTCGCGGATGAACCTATTCTCTGATACTCTCCTGAAAGCAGCACCAAACGTTCCATTGCTACGCTCAGTTGCGCTCCGCGCTCAACGGTCGCAAGTTCATGTATCTCGTCGACGACGAACCATTTGACACCTTTCAGATGTTCTCTTAATCTCTTTCCGGTAAAGAGAACCTGTAACGTTTCCGGCGTCGTTATCAGTATGTCCGGAGGATCTTTTGATTGTTTCATTCGTTCATGGTCCGGAGTATCACCGTGTCTTACGCCTACTTTGATGTTCAACGCATTACCGAACTCCTCCATACGGCGGAGCATATCACGGTTCAACGCTCTCAGCGGAGTAACATAAATGCAACTTATTCCCTTTCTTTCCGTCCTCAGTAGCATATCGAATATAGGCAACATAACAGCTTCCGTCTTTCCGATACCTGTTGGTGCGACAAGGAGAACATTCTCTCTGTTCAGTATCTTCGGTATCACCGATACCTGAGGATCGGTCGGAGAAAAGATGTTCATGCCTTTGAGAACATCCGTTACTTTTTCGTTAAGCAGTTCAAATGACAATGTTAACGCAGAAAATGTGAAAATATATTATGATAACGATAAAAACGGAATGAAAAGGTGTTTAAGAAAAGGGTTTATTTCTTCTTCTTGGCCTTTTTGGCCTTCTTCGCTCTCAGCAACTTCTTGAGGGCCTTCTTTCTTTCCTTTACGGCCTTGTATATTACCGCTGCTTCTTCCTGGCCGTCCGTTTCTTCGGGTATCCTGACGCGCATGACGGCCCATCCTTTTCTTTCAAGGTTCTCGTCGTACGTCTTCTTCTTCGGTTCGCCGAAGAACACTGCCAATTTTATCTTCACAAAGGCCATGTCTATCTTGTAGCGGCTGTAGTTCCTTCTGTATCTTACGCGTTTGTTCCATACCGCTCTTCGTACCCTTCCCTCAGGCGTGTCCTCAAGCAAGTAGGAAAGATCCTCTTCCTCCTCCCCGCCTTCGAACTCCAGTTCCTCCAGATAATCACGATTCTTTTCGATCGCGGCCATCACTTTATTCGCTTCTTTTGCGCCGTCGGTGATGTTCACACCTTTGAATCTCAGCACTACCCAGTTATTTTCTTCAAGAGCATCGTCGCACGGTCTGCGCATTCCGGTCTCATCGACGAACACCGCAACTTTCGATGCCGGATATGCGATATTGATCTTGTGCTCGCCGTAATGCCTTCTGTACCTGTTCGTTCTCCAGAGTGCCATCCTCAGTCTGTACTCTGGTGTGTTCACTTCATCATCTTCGCCTGCATCAGCTATCGTAAGGTTCCTGCCTTCAGGTATTATTCCTTTGCCGAGAAGATAGATATTCCTGTCGATGGCGGCCATTACCCTTTCCGCTTCTTTCTTTGCATCGGTGACTGCAGATTCCTTGAACCGCATTATGGTCCATCCTCTCTTCACCAATTGCTCATCGCCTTTTCGTCTGTAAATGTCCTTACAAACGAACGCGCCGACCTTCGCTCTGCGGAACGCTACCGTGATCTTTTCGCGGCCGTATCTGCGCCTGTACCTGTAATCGTTCTTCCAGAGTATGCGTCTTAATTTCAGATCCGCGGGATCATCTTCCTGTTCGTCCTCCAGAAGTTCCTGTTCCGTTCTCACTTTGTCTTTGACCGGAACGGCCTCGTTCATCAGTGCGTTGAGGCTTCTTTCAATGGCCGCTATCACTTTGTCAGATTCTCTTTTTGCATCCTTTATGCTTGATTCCTTGAATCTCAGAACGGTCCATCCGGCCGCTCTCAGCGAAGAATCTATGTCCTTCTCCTTAGCATCCGGGCCGACGTACACGGCAACTCTTGCTTTCAGGAAGGCAATCGTTATCTTTTCGCGGCCGTATTCCTTTCTGTACCTGTAGCCTTTGGCCCAGAGACGTCTTCTGAGTCTGAGCTCTCCGGTGTCCTGTATGGTCTCATCAAGAACTTCGTCATCAGCTTCCGCATAGGTACTCCTTTCCTGCGTGTACGAATCTGCCGCCTCTTCCGCATAGGTGTGCCTTGATCTTTCTATTGCGTCGATGACCTCTTCCGCTTCTTTCTTCGCGTCTGTAATGTCCTTTTCATTGAATCTCAGGACCTCCCATCCTTTTCTCCTGACCCTTTCGTCAAGAGCATCGTTCGGTCCGTCCTCCACGTAAACTGCGACCTTTGCCTTCAGGAATGCGATCGTGATGGTGTCGCGGCCGTACATCTTTCTGTAGCGGTAACCTCTTCTCCACAGTCTTCTTCTGAGTTTCAGTTCTCCCGTGTCCTCGATCGTCTCTTCGCTCAGAACATCGCTGTCCTCATCGTATGCCGGCCCCTCTTCCGCTTCTTCGCCGACGTATATGATCACAGGTTCCGGAACGACAACAGGTTCCGGTATCGGTATGGGTTCCGGCGCAGGTACTGCGACGGGTTTCGCTTCAACAGGAGGCGCCTCAACGGGTGCCGTGACCTTCAGAAGCATCTCTGATATGTCCATCACTTTGACCTTTGACTGGATCTTCTTCGCTCCTGCAGTGAGATTAAGAACACAGAACGGACAGGCCGTTGCGATAATTTCAGCACCGACCTCCTCCGCATCCCTTATCCTTTCCGCTGCAACGTTAACGGCAAAATCATTGAACGCGCTCTTGTAACCGCCTCCGGCACCGCAGCATCTTGAATTGTTCCTGTTGCGGTCCATCTCCACGAACTGTATGCCTTTTATCTTTTTCAGGATGTTACGCGGAGCGTCGAACACTCCTGAATGCCTACCCAGATGGCACGGGTCATGATATGTTACCTTTGCATTTATCGGATTGTTGAACGGAAGTTTCTTCTCGTTGATGAGTTTCTCAACGTATTGCGTTATATGATACACACTCTGTGTCGCGCGCGAGTAGTGGTTACCGAAATCTGACGATACTGTTTTGAAACATCC
>WQXR01000074.1 GCA_009784745.1 Methanomassiliicoccaceae archaeon
GTTCTTGCGAAGGATATGCTGCTCTTCACAGTAAAATAGTACATGTGCAACGCAGCGGGATCATATCATCTTCAGCATATCCGCGTTTGTGATCACACCGACTATCTTTCCTTTTCTTGAGACGAGCACAGCGTTACAGTTGCTCATCATCAACGTTATCGTGGACATTGGTGTATTTTCCGTAACAACGGGAAAGGACTCGTCCATCACTCTTGCGATACTCGTTTCAACAATTTCGTCCATGGTCTTTCCTTGGCGAACCTGTTCAAGTATGCTGCGTTCGGATATGCTTCCCACGGGAACATCACCTTTGAACACCGGTAACTGCGAATAACCGGTCGTTTTCATAAGATCGGAAGCAACTCTTACCTTGTCGGTGCATTGCACCGTAACAACACCTTTTGATGCAACGTCCGCCGCGGTCAGACTTTTGTTGTTCGTATTCCTCATTTCCTCAAGCGTTTCAAATAATTTTACAATTGTTGCGTAACTTGCGGATATCGTGTTCCTTTCCACTTTTGCTATCGTGCTCTGACTTATCCCTGATGCAGCGGCGAGTTGTGCCTGAGTTATATCTAACCCTTTTCTCACTTTCCTGATCTCTGATGCAGACGGAAACTTCATATTTTTGTATCTTTTTATTCATATATGAATTTTTACGTCAATTTAGTTTATGTATTGAGAATTACTCACATGTCTGTTAACACTTTATGGGGTTATAACAATGACAAAGAACATCTACGTTGAGGGTATCAGCGAAGTACCTGTTCCGATGGGAAAAGTAGAACTCGTGGAAAGAAAAGGCATAGGACATCCGGACAGCGTCGCTGACGCTTTGGCTGAAGAAGTGAGCAAGGCGCTGTGTAAGATGTACAAGAAAGAATTGGGAACTGTTCTGCATCATAATACTGATGAGACTCAGATCGCCGCAGGTCAGTCGAGTCCGAAGTTCGGCGGCGGTGTTATCGTCGATCCCGCTTATATCTTACTTGTCGGAAGAGCAACGACACATCTTAAGGATCGTGATCTTCCATGCAAACCGACCGCGCTGAAAGCGGCACGTGATTACCTTAGGAAGACGTTCCCTAACCTGAACGTCGATTCCGATATCATTCTGGATGCGAAATTGGGGCAAGGTTCTGACGATCTGAGAGGTGTATATCAAACATCTAAATTCTTAGCGAACGATACGTCATTCGGTGTAGGGTACGCACCGTACAGCCTTACCGACAGAGCAGTTCTGGAAACGGAAGAGTACATAAACGGTGCTTTGAAGAAAGTGTTACCGGAAACTGGTCAGGACGTCAAAGTAATGGCCTCAAGAGTGAATAAGACGTTAACGATGACCGTTGCATGCGCAATGGTCGGGAAATACATCAAGGACGCTGATCATTATGTTTCCGCTGTGGAAGAGATGAAGAGCAAGGTCTACGACAATCTACTGAAGATCGTTGGCAATGATCTCAAAGTGAAACTTGATGTCAACACCGGCGACAACATCAAGAAGAAGGTGTTCTACTTAACATGTACGGGACTGTCACAGGAAATGGGTGACGACGGTTCCGTAGGACGCGGGAACAGAGCGAACGGTCTGATCACACCGTACAGACCGATGAGCATGGAAGCAACTTCCGGAAAGAACCCGATAACGCATATCGGAAAGATATACAACGTTATGTCAAAGATCATAGCAGAGGACGTCTCAAAGAAGATACCTGCTGATGTTGAAGTTCGTGTCAGATTACTGTCGCAGATAGGAAAACCGGTATCGCACCCTCTCAACGCGAATGTGCAGTTGGTGACGAAAGATCAGTCGAAGATAGCAAAATGGAAGAAGGAAGCGGAAGTTATCGTAGAGAACTGGTTAGATAACGTCGATAAAGTATCTGAAATGATAATCGAAGGGAAAGTGAGGACGTTCTGATTTGAAAATAATTGATATGCCTCAGTACGGCCCGATGTTCAGGTTCGGCGACACGAACGTGTATTGGGCGTTACATCTCCTTTCCGACGGCAAACGTATCGGACGTAAAGTTTTAGCGGAACTGGTGGGAGTGGGCGAAGGCAGTATGCGCCGTATACTGGACACGTTGAAAGAATGGGAAATGATATCCGTAAAACAAACGGGCATAACAATAACAAAGACAGGACACGGATTCTTGAACGAGATCCCCGTTAAAGTATTGAACATGGATTTCGGTGACGTAGTTCTGGGAAAATATCAGCAGGCGATCAAAGTATCCGGTGTTGCGTCCAAGATCGAGAATGGGATGCAGCAGCGTGACGCCGGAATTAAAATGGGTGCATCAGGATGCACGACGATACTTTTCCGAAACGGTATACTGATGATGCCGCCGGATTGGGATCTTGTCAAAGAAAGACCGGAAATAGCGGAAAGGATAAAGAAGAACGTGAATTTAGGTCAGGACGATGTTATCATAATCGGCGGTGCCGACAATATGCATTCTGCGGTGAACGCCGCATTGGCGGCGGCGTTCGAACTGTTCTGATATCTTCAGTAATCATCCCTGAGCAGAAAATCCGCCATCTTACAGCATATGATGCCATCTATGTCTGCATTCAGTATTCCGTCATCAAGCGTTACCACATATTTGGGAAAGTTGTCATCTATCCCTTTTAAATTTCCGAACTCACGCTTCATGACCTTGTCACTGCTGAGTTCTAACGCAGTTTGCACGTAAACATAACGTCCATTCTTTATTCCGACAAGGTCAACTTCCTTTCCGTCGTTGTCACCTATCCATACAGTATATCCTCTGCTCCTCAGCTCCAGATAGATGATATTTTCCATATATCCTGCGATATCGTCCGCTCTGAATCCTAAAGTGGCGTTCTTGATGCCGATGTCACCGAGATAGTATTTGTAATTTGATGTTAAATGGATCTTACCTTTAATGTCAAATGTTTGCACTTTGTTTATAAGATATGCATTTTCCAGATATTCAACGTACGAGTACACCATATCTTTGCCTATGCTTTTATCGTTTGAACGAAGTGATGTGTAAATATTGTTGACGGATGTCACATTACCGATGTTATCGCACATGAATGCTAAGATCCGATACAGAACATCGGGATTCTTTACAGAATATCTTCTTATTATGTCACGCATCATGATCGTGTTCACGATATCTGTTATCTCCTTGTATGCTTCTGATTCTTTGTAATTATTGCACCAGACCGAAGGGAAACCTCCGTAACGAAGGAATTTTCTTAATGTTCCGTTCTTATCATGTTCTCTTCCGTATGCCTTTTCGAAATCGAGACATTCCGAGAATGTCAACGGAAAAACATCCGTTATGTTGAGCCTCCCGCTGAGATATGTTGCAAATTCTCCCGAAAGAAGACGTGAATTGGATCCTGCGAGATAGATGTCACAGCAGTTCTCTGCTATCAGTGAGCGTATAACAGATTCCCATTCCGTGACGTCCTGTATCTCATCGACAAATAGAAAATTCTTTTTTTCCGGTATGAGTGAACTTTTGATCATGGTGTAAAGTTTTTCAGGGTCTCGGTATCCTCTGTTATCCCATAATTCCATATCAACAAATATTGTGTTGTTATCTTTCACGTTATCAGATATCATCTCTAAAAGTGTTGATTTTCCGCTCCTTCTTATTCCCGTCAATACTTTGGCGTTCCTGTTGCCCATGTATGGTGTGATGTGAGATATGTAACGCTCGCGTTCGACGTTATTCATGTATTCATGAGGACATTACATGAATATAATACTGCCGATGTTTCGGCTGTACCCGAAACATTCCTAAAAAAAGTGATGTCTTTCGGCTGTACCCGAAACAAACACCATATTTTGCTGCCTTTAACGAGAAATATATTAACGCATCTTTCCATGCGCATATGATGGAACACCTGTTCAGTATATCCGCATATGATTTTGATCTTAACGAATACGGCGGGATGCACGACGCAATTCGTAAGATAAGAGATTCCGGTGCGGACGGTATCGAATTACTCACGGGATATTTCGATCCGGATACGGCGTTCAACGGAATTGTAAAAGGTATTCACCTTCCGTATGCAACAGATTGGTATTCGCCTTGGATCGGTGATATGAGGTACATTGACACGGTGGAAGAGGAGAATATCAAATACCGATCGTACGGACGTAACAAGAACGAGATGATAAAGACAATAAGAAAAGCGATCGATCATGCTTCCGTTCTCTTGCCGGAATACGGAGTATTCCACGCTTCCAATACGAGAATGGATGAGGTAATGTCATTTTCTCATAAGGACAGTGATGATGATGTTCTCAGCGCGGTCGCCGATCTTCTGAATAACGTTGCAAAGACGTTCGTGAACGGCGAACCGCCGTTCAAATTGCTTTTAGAAAATCTTTGGTGGCCCGGATTGACGATGAAGGATGATTCCGGATATCGTATGCTAAGCGAAAAATTAGAATTCGATAACTGGGGATTATGTTTAGACACGGGTCACTTAATGAATTATCTGGGTCATTGCAGGGAAGAAGAAAAAAGTATTAACGACGTTCTGAAAATTATCAGTTCATATCCTCGTGAGATGAATGAAAGAATTGAATTGATACATCTTCACATGAGCCTCTCCGCAGACTATACGGAACGGTGCGTTGAACATCCTGTTAACTTTGAGATCACCAACGACAATGACATGATATCGAAAGCCTACGAACATGTTGTTAATATCGATCAGCACAGACCGTTCACGAACAAACTCTGTACGAAGATCGTTTCTTTATTGAAACCGAATTACGTGACGCATGAGATATCAGGAAAAACTGCGAACGAAAGATTGAAAGGATTCACGGAACAGTTGTCGCTGTTCAGTAAGATGTGAAAGAACAGAAAGTTGGACAAAAGAGGCACTGATATATACTTTGTATATTATGGCCGTTCATGGATGACGGCTGCGGCAATGGCAGTGAGAACAACGGCGAAGACACCATCAGGAAAGTATCATTCATGAGACGCATCAATCTGATATTCAGATTCAGTTACACCTTGCCGTTCTTCTTAGCATCCGCCTGCGGTTCTTTGTTCGCATTGCTGTTCTTTGAACCGCCGTTGCATATCGTCGTTTTAATGCCGCTTGTTGTTCTTCTGTTAGCGGTGTTCGTTAATTTTTCGAATGATTACTTTGATCACAGATCCGGCGTGGACAAGATACGATTCAGCGAAAAGGAAGAGATGGCGAAAGCAATGATGTCCGAATCGGAACTTCTGAAGAAGATATATTGGGAAGGGAATCCGTTCGACGATGGTCTCGTTACCGATAAGCAAGGAAAAGTGATAATGTTCATTCTTGTTCTGCTGTCTGTTGTTCTTGCCATTCCCATCGTGTTGCATGGCGGCCTGATGGTGATATTGTTCGGCGCCGTTGGTATATTTCTTTCATACTTCTACACCGCACCGCCTTTGGATCTGGGCGCAAGAGGGTTGGGTGAAGTGGATGTTGCTTTGTCATTCTTCATGCTTGTGTTCTGTTCCTTCTACGTAGCAACCATTGACGCATCTGTTGCAGAGAATGTCATATTCTCGTTGAACTTCTTTGACACGAACATCTTCGTTCTTGCTTTGGGTGTTTTCGATGAAAAGATATTCATCTTCGCGATGATCGTCGGAACATTCGTCGGCCTTATGAGATTAATGGATTCGATGTCCGGTCAGGAGGCACACATCGCGAACGGTGAGAAAAGCATCTCCGTCCGTTTCGGATTTAACGGTACTGTAAAGATAGCAAAGGTTTTCGTCATATTCGCTTATGTTCTGGCCGGAGTGATGGTTCTCTTTAACCCAATGTATCTGCTACTCTTCCTTACTTTGCCGTTAATGGTGAAAGCATGGAAGATAATGTCGTTAAAAGAGAACGGTTGGGAGATGAAAGTTCCGCCGCTGTTCTTCGGAACTGCGTTCCTTACGGAAATTCTGTTCATCATTTCCGTAATTGCTGTTCATTTAACTGATGTTCAGTGGTGGTTCTGAATTTTCCGTGAAAATGGCTTATAAGTCAGAAACTTGTTAAATTTCTGTGAAAATGGCTTATAAGTCAGAAACTTGTTAAATTTCTGTGAAAATGGCTTATAAGTCAGAAA
>WQXR01000075.1 GCA_009784745.1 Methanomassiliicoccaceae archaeon
ATGAAGAGAATGAGGATCCCTCCTATGCGAGAAAGATCGCGAACAGCATAAGGTTCTGGAGAAGGAAGAAGGAATGACTGATGCTCGGGGATCCCCGTGCGGCGACGCTCCAAAGTCTTACACAGTCTGTATATCAATTGCACTTCGGTATATTAAACTTTCACCGTGAAAATTCGGCTGTTTTTTTGCATACGAGTGTATCTTTTTGCGATAAATTTTCCACCGGAAACGGAGGTACTTTCGGTCACCCCTCTTAAAACTCTTTAAATTTATGTTGCGCCGATATTGTTCTCACGCTTTGCGGAAATGATAAAATGACTATCGGCGCGACTACAATAATTAACGGCGAAATGATATTCGGGATTGCGAACAAAATTCTCAACAGGAAGAAGATCCTTGAACTGGAAAAGAGCGAACCTGAAACTGAGTGTTCTATCTCATCTGATAAAGATATCCAAGGCAGGATCATTGTTTACGGGACACCGGAGCAGGAAACGATCATAAGATCTGTGATAGAAAATTCGTTCACCGTGAAGGAACAGAAGGCATTGGTCTGTAAAGGAGATCTCATATTCAGAGTGACGGAACTTCCGGAAAGTGTGATGGCGCAATATCTCGGAAAAAAAGAAAAGAACACCTATGTGATAGAGATCGACCCCGAATTCATTGATAACGGCATTACATATCTTCACGAAGTCATTCATCATTCGCGTTTGGTAGACGATAGCCGCAGGACGGTGTTATTGAGAACACGCAACGAACGGGATGACACGACCCTGATCAAAAATACAGATGAGCGAACACTTGAAGAAGCGGCGACCATACTGGAAACACTCGCAAGGAGCACCCCGTACGAAGAACCTATGGTCACGTCATATTATTATCTCGTAGCCAGTAAGAATAAGGCAAGAGGTTTTGTACTGATCAAAGAGGATCGTGAACTGGTCGCGGGATCTGCAGAACCCGGAAGCAAAGGACTCAAAGGCGAACATGCGAAAAAGGCTGTTGAGGATAACTTTGAAACATCTCACATTTCCAATCTCAGATTAGAAAAAAAGACCGCCAAGGAAAGGTTAAAAGAACTCACTGGCGATAAAGAATAAAGTTAAATATCTCTAACATTATTGTTAGTGATATGTACGCAAGTAAAGCACACGAAAATGTGGCCGTACCGAAAAAGAGCACCAGACCCACATGGGAAGAATATGTCGGAATAGAAAAGTATGCTTTGACGATGTACATGCTGCAGAAAGAAGCGGGATTATCGTTCAAAGAGGCGAGAGCCACACTCCGTCCGGTACAGGTCATGGAGAACCTTGCTAAAGAATGGGGGTGCTCGGAAGAGAACATATACAATCTTCGGAGGCGCGGAATTGAAAAGGTGAGAAAGGTCACCGGCGACAACGACGATGAATTCGAGCGCCTCTTACCGGAGAAACTGTGTCATGTCTACTGAGCACAATATCTGACACGCTCCAAGCAGGAAAGTTTATAGCGTTAGTGATTTTTTTACTGTGTATATGAGTGACCTTTGTCCGCTTGATTACCGATACGGGCGCCCCGTGATGAAAAAGATATTCTGCGAGGACAGCAGATTACAGTATCAGATGGATGTTGAAGCATCCTTAGCTAAGGCGCATGCTTCGCTCGGAACGATAACAAAGGAAGATGCTGACGAAATTGTAAGGATATCATCTTTGAAGTACGTGACCGCTAAGCGTGTAAAGGAAATTGAGAAAGAAACGAAACATGACCTTATGGCAATGGTCAAAGCAATGACGGAACAATGCAACGGAAATGCAGGTAAATATGTTCATCTGGGTGCGACGTCCAACGATATTGTTGATACTGCAACTGCGTTACAGATACGTGACGCTTTAAAGATAATTTCCGAAGATATCGATATCTTTCTCGTAACCTTGGCAAAACTTGCCAAGAAAGAAAGAGATACGATAGAGATAGGAAGGACTCATGCGCAATTCGCGATACCGATAACATTCGGTTTCAAGATCTCAGGATACATAGCAGAGATGCTTCGCCACAAGGAACGTATATTTGAGATCGGAAAGAGAGCATGCGCCGGAAAGATGGCGGGTGCCGTCGGTACCGGTGCTGCATTAGGAAAGAATTTCTTCAGGATCCAAGAATTCGTTATGGACGATATCGGAATATATTACGAACCGGCGGCGACACAAGTGGTCGGTCGTGATAGATATACGGAATTGATATGTTTCCTTTCCGTCGTTGCGACATCTCTTGAAAGATATGCCACCGAGATACGTAATCTGCAGCGTTCCGAGTTATCGGAAGCGGCTGAAGCATTTGATATAACGAAACAGGTGGGAAGTTCGACCATGGCGCAGAAGAAGAATCCTATCACTTCTGAGAATGTCTGCGGCTTAGCAAGGGTTGTACGCGGTTTTATGATACCTGCGTTCGAAAGTCAGGTATTGTGGCATGAGCGTGATCTTTCCAACTCAAGCGCGGAACGTTTTATTCTGCCGCATGTGTTCGCGTTGGTCGATGATATGCTGCATAAAATGAACAACGTTTTTGCTAACTTATCAGTGAATCGGGATAATATGATACGCAACATCGATTCAGCCAAGGGACTGATAATGGCTGAAAGCGTAATGATGAAGATAACGGAAAAAGGGATAGGACGACAAGTGGCGCATGAGATCATCAGGGAAGCGTCCATGAATGCGTCAAAGAATAATGAACATTTACTGAACGTTCTCCTCAGGAACAAGGAACTTACAAAGATAATGACAGAAAAGGAGATACGCAGTTCCATGGACCCGAAGAATTATGTCGGAGGTTCCAAAGAGATCACGGACAACATGATCAAAGCGGTTGAGAGTGCGCTGAACGTCAAGATATGATCACGTTGATACACGAACCGTAAGAAGGAATGATGAAGAATGATGTCACCCGCGAAGAAGAGAAGAACATTATACGGCGCGATACTCGGAGCAATATCGGGTACAGCGTTATTTGCCGTTCTGTATATGGTATGGGATCCCAATCTCTTCTATGCGGCTTTCATTCCCATCGCATCAGCATTGGGCGCAGGTCAGATGTACATGATGCGAGAAGAATGATGCTGTTGTTTCCGTCACCGTTCCTATTCCGCCGGCATATATCACAGGAACATGGACATGTATATCGGTATGTACATTATTCCGTCATCGACCTTAAGATCTCTGGTATACACGATATAAGGCTGTCCGATACGTTTCCCGAACTTTTTCAGGAAACGATCGAGTGATGAGTGGCTTTTGTATCCGGATGATTTAACTTCCACGGGGCATATCTTTTCTCTTCTCGTTACAAGGAAATCGATCTCGATCGCGTTCTCTGTGATCTTTTCATGCGTTCTCGCATCTTCCTTTACGCTTTTTCTTCTGGAATAGAAGAACAGTTTGTGTCTGTTCGCTCTGAGCATTTGCGCAACGATGTTCTCGATGAGCATACCTTCGTTGATATTCACCTTATCGAGGAGTATAGATCTATACAGAGTATTATCGGCATAGTCCTTGTCGAACAGTGCGTGTGTTACTAACAGACCTGTGTCGGCCATATAACATTTATGTGTTGTTTCATCAAGATTCATTGACAATCCTACGGACGGATCCGTTGAATTGAAACACTGGTTGACGATCATACCATCAGACAGCCACATGAACGCATCTTCGTACATGCGTGATCTGGCGTTCTTGCCCAATGAAGATAACAGGAACTTTTTCTCCTTCTTCGAAAGTTGGGATGGTATCCGGTCAAATAATGACAGCACCTTGCTCTCATAACCTTCAGCGTGCTTTGCTATGTCGTCTCTGTAAAGGTCTAAAATAGATCTTTTGATCAGATCCGCCTCGGCGAAGTCTTTTGTGTCAGCATATTTCGATACGGCCGCCGGCATACCGCCCACAAGCATGTATTCTCTGAAACGGTTCATCATGTTCTTGTGTATCCTGTCACCGACCTGTCTTTTCTCTGTGAAACATTTTTCCAAATATTCCGTCGAGACCTTATCTCCCATTGCCCACAGGAATTCTTCGAAATCCAACGGATCAAGCGTGAAGCGGACCTCTTCCGACGGTATGAGAATGTTCTTTACATTCGCTTTTATGGAGAGGAGCGAACCTGTTTCGATGTAATCGTATCTCCCGTCGGCGACCAATGTTTTGATCATTTGTCTGGCAAGCGGAAATAATTGCACCTCATCCAATATTATCAATGACCTTCTTTTGTATAATTTCGTTGCTTTCAATGCGGAAAGTTTGCTGAAAAAGAGATCCAGATCATTCATATCGTCTTCGAACATAGATCTGAGATATCTGCCTTCCTTCGCAAAATCGATCAAAATGTAACTTTCATATTCCCTTTTTCCGAACTCTTCCGCAAGATAACTTTTCCCTACGCGTCTTGCTCCGTTCATCATAAGTGCGGTCGAACCGTTACTCATTTCTTTCCATTCAATGAGTTTACGGTATGCTTTTCTTTCCAATTGCATTCTATCATTATTGTGATATGTTACTGGAATATAAGTTTATGCACGAAAATCAAGTTTGTTCAACCCGTATTCTGCACGAAAATCAAGTTTGTTCAACCCGCATTCTGCACGAAAATCACGAATTGTTCGATCAAGCACCATGCAGATATCGATGACAGTCATCATAGTTTTTCTATCTTTTCCGTGAATTGCTGCAAATGGAACTGTATCAATGTCGGATGATCGTGAACGCGTTCGAGAAGTACTTCAACCCCTGATATATCTTCGGCCGCCCTCTCTTCGAGTAACCTTATATCATCATATTGAACCATGAACTATCCTCCCCGTCGCTAATGCTTCAGAAGGGACGGAATACTTGCTTGTGAGTCTTAATTTGAACTCTTCCGGTGTGTAAACGATGATATCTATCGGGATATTCGAATCCTCCAGCGCGCGTCTCGCTTTTGCGCTGCGTATCAGTCCGTCCTCATCCGATTCTTTCACAACTACAAGATCGAGATCGCTGTCCTCGTTAGCTGTTCTGTTAGCGACGGAGCCGAATACGATCATGAGCAAAGGATCTAACTTTTCCTTTGCCATCTGAATGACCCTTTCCGCTTCGTCGTAGTTGAACATATTATCGTTATTCTTACTGTCAAGGAGATATAAAACATTCGTGCAGTTCAAACGGCCTTATCATCACAAAAAGGATCACCCATATGGAGTAAGAATAGAAAATTGTCTGAATGACCGAGTTCGCTTTTGCGAACTCGGTCATTCAAACTTTGTAAACACGTTCAAAGCAATTTCTTACCGGCCGTCGGTCCCGGTTGTACTGAGTAAACTTCAGTTATCTTCATCTTCACCAGCGATTTCGCGTTGGATCCCGCTCTTATCTTGTCAGCGAGTATCTTTGCTTTCTCGAAATCCGCTCCTGATGATTCCGATGTTGCCGTTCCCTTTATCTGGAACGAACCTTTTATTTCCGGATACCAAACATATAACGCAATTTTTCCGTTCTCGTTTATGTTCTTTAACGATTTCTGCATGAAGTTGTCTATTATCCATATCGTTTCGCTGTCATCCTGTAAGATGACCATTCCCATCGGTGCTACGTTAGGTTCTCCTGATCCGGAGGATGTTGCCATCGGGAACAATCTTGTGTTCTTCATATCGTTCTTCATTTCATCGGTTAGTTTTACCATGTCACATCGCCTTGGAACGTGCACGACGAATAGGGATTTAATGGTTTTCAACGTTCAAAATGGATGCTCGGCGTTAAGGTTTACTGAATGATCGCTGAATCAGCAAAAGTTGTACACCTTCTTCATAAGTTGTCGGATCGGAATTGTGGGATCATGAGCAGTTAACTCGTGAGTAGTCAGCTTACGGGTGGTCGACTCATGAGTTATAGATGCCTCAGAATGTTTACGGCCGGCAGCAGGGATCTGTTGTCGGTCATGATACATCGAATGTCCTTGTTCCGGCAACCTATAATTACTTCCTTTCATTACGTGTGTGTATGGTAAGGGATTTGG
>WQXR01000076.1 GCA_009784745.1 Methanomassiliicoccaceae archaeon
GGTGTAAGAGTCAGTGGGGGATGGGGTGTCGAATTTAAATTCTTCAAAAGTGAGAAAAGATACAGGCAGCTAAGAAACATAAACCCGCTGACCTTCGTCAACGTTTTCGTCGTTATCTTGTTCGCGACGATATTGGACGTACTGCTTCCTGCGGCTTTCCCAACGGCGTTCCCCTTCGAACTGCTGTGGATGTCTACATTCCTTCAGCTGTCACTCCTCCTCTATTCTGTTGGGTTCCTGTTGGGATTTTTCATCAGGGGAGGCCTGCTTTATAAGATGCTGAAATAAGTATCGCCGGTCTTCAACCCCTGACAGAACAGAATACGACCCGAGGCCTGAAAGAAAAGCGGACGGTCGTAAGATGTCGTCGGCAACAATATGTATGATAACTTCACTCACAAGTGCGTGAACATTCCGAAGGATCATCCGAGATACGAGTCGCTGATGAAGAGAGAAAGACTAGCGGAGTTTGTAAAAAATGGTCTAATGACACCGACGGGACTGATATCACACGGACGAGGAGAAGCATTCGACTATCTGATGTGTGAGAGGACAACAGAAGCGGCATTAGAAGCGGAAAAGGCCGCAGCGGCATACTTACTGGACGCAAAAAGACCTGTTATATGCGTGAACGGGAATGCAGCGGCGCTTGATGCCGCGAGACTGATAGAACTTGCTTCCGAGACGAATTCAAAGATAGAAGTGAACATCTTTCACAGAACGGAAGAAAGAATGACCGCTTTGATAAGATACATGAAAGAATGCGGCGCAAAGGACGTTCTCGGTGAAGATCCGGATTCAAGGATACCCGACTTAAGTTCGGACAGAGCGTTATGCACTAATGACGGCATATTTTCGTCAGACGTGATACTCGTACCTATTGAGGACGGCGATCGTGCGGAAGCGTTGGCGAATATGAAAAAAATTGTCATCGCAATTGATCTGAACCCGCTGTCAAGAACATCGAGGATGGCAACGGTCTCAATAGCCGATGAGATGTCACGGGCGCTCGCCAATATAATAAAATACGTGAAAGAACTGAAAGATGACGCAAAAGAGAGGGACAGGATTTTATCGCAATTCTCCAATGACGTTAACAGGAAGATGACCGTCGATGAAATATGCGAACACCTGTCGAACGGTCGAAAATAAAGGTGAAGATAATGGATGAACTGGAAAAAGGAGTGAAGAGATTGGCATGGGCGGAATCGCACATGCCCGTTCTCAGCGAGATAAGGGAGCGGCTGAGAAAGGAACAGCCGCTGAAAGGCCTGAGAGTAGGGATGGCGTTACATGTTGAAGCAAAAACGGGAGTATTGGCCATTGCTCTGACGGAAGCCGGCGCAAGGGTGAGATTAGCAAGTTGCAATCCTTTGTCAACGGATGATTCCGTTGCATTGGCGCTGAGAAAGGATCACGATATTGACGTGTACGCGAAGAAAGGCGATTCCGAAAAGGAATATTACAACAATCTGAACAAAGTACTGGATATGGGTCCGGATCTCGTGATAGATGACGGCGCCGATCTGATAACGATATTGCACACAAAGAGAACGAATCTTCTGAAGAACATCCGCGGCGGTTGCGAAGAAACGACAACCGGTGTAAAAAGATTGAAAGCGATGGCCGCAGAAGGAAAATTACGATTCCCTGTGATATCTGTGAACGACGCGAAAATGAAATTCCTTTTTGACAATCGATACGGTACAGGCCAATCCGTCTTTGACGGATGGATGAATGCGACGAACCTTCTCATCTCAGGCAAGAGAATGGTAGTTGCCGGTTACGGATGGTGCGGCAAAGGAATTGCAATGCGCGCAAAAGGTTTCGGTGCGAATGTCATCGTAACAGAAGTTGATCCGATAAAGGCGGTCGAAGCACGTCTGGACGGTTTTGAGGTGATGCCTATGGTTGACGCCGTGAAGATAGCGGATGCCGTTATAACGGCGACGGGATGCAAATCGGTCGTAACGGAAGAACACCTAAAAACGATCAAGGACGGCTGTATACTGGGGAATGCTGGTCATTTTGATAACGAAATTGATAAGAACGCACTTTCCGCGATGTCCGAGATCAGAACGAATGCGCGTGAATACGTCGAAGAATTCAAACTCAAGGACGGAAGAAAGATATTTCTGCTTGCCGACGGCCGTTTGATGAACTTGGCCGCAGGACAGGGTCATCCGGCAGAGATAATGGACACAAGTTTTGCGGCTCAAGCACTTGCATCATCGTATATCGTAAAGAACTGGGAGAAACTTGAATGCAAGGTGTACGACCTGCCTGAAGATCTTGACATACAGATAGCAAAGACAAAACTGAAGGCTCTCAATATATCAATAGATGAATTGAGTGACGAACAGAAAAGGTACATGTCCGGATGGGAGGAAGGCACCTGAGGCCTTTTCTTTCCGTTTACGGTCACATAACGATAGATCAGATAATGTCAGTTGACGAATTTCCCGGAACCAATGTATCCGTAGATATAACATCAAAGGATACGCACATCGGAGGAACGGGAACCAACATCGCAGTGATGGCATCATCCTTAGGCGTACCTACGGCACTCTGCGGATTCGTCGGTAACGATTTTCCTGAAAGTTTTTCCGAATTCATAAGATCCAAAGGCGTTATAATGGACGAGTTCGTGAAACAGGATGAGTACGGAACAGCGCAGGCGATGATAATAAACGACGGAAAAAAAGAACAGAGGGTGTTCTTCTATCAGGGCCCGCAGGGTTCAGCATCATCGCTGAACAACGTTCTGAAAAAGAATGCAAGTTCATCGAGATACATCCACTTTTCAACCGGAGATCCGAAGTATTACATTGAGATAATGAATGCGATAAGGAACGACAAGAAAAAGATATCATTCGATCCGGCCCAGGAGATACACAGGATGTGGAACAAGGATTCGTTCAGGAACGCTCTTGAACTCTCCGACATATTGTTCTGCAACAAATATGAAGCGGCATCAGCGCTGAAGTACATGTCCGCAAATTCACTCTCGGAAATAGACGCAAAGATGATCGTATGCACAAAAGGCATCGAAGGCAGTGAATTATACAAGAATGGTAAAGTTGTTAAGATACCGACCGTGCCTGCGGTACGCACATCTGACGCCACGGGCGCAGGCGACGCATACAGAGCCGGTTTTTACGCAGGAATGTATAACAAATATTCAACAACGGATTCGCTGATCATCGGTGCTGCGGCGGCCTCGTTCATTGTTGAAGAAACGGGAGCGTTGTCGAACATACCGACATTGGACATGGTGATGGAGCGCGCAGACCGCTATCTGGGGACATTATGATGATAGCGATCACCGGAACGCCCGGAACGGGGAAGACGGCTGTTGCCAATTGTTTAAGAGAAAAAGGAGAAGATGTGATAGATCTTCACCATTACATCGAAGAGAACGGTCTCAAAGGAAGTCTCGATAAGAAGAGGGATACGTACAACGTTGACGCAGAAGAACTGAACACTTCGATAAAAGAATACGTCCGAGGAAAGAAAGTGATGGCCGAAGGCCATCTGTCGCATTTTCTGGATTGTGACATGATCATTGTCATACGCTGCAGACCGTCCGTGTTGTATGAAAGGCTGAAAGAACGCGGGTACACGGAAAAGAAGATAATGGAAAATGTTCAGGCGGAAGCGCTTGATGTGATACTTTGTGAATCGACGGAACGCAATGCGCATGTTTTTGAGATAGACAACACATCATGTACTGCGGAGCAGACCGCTTTGATGATAAAGGAGATCATCAGCGGAAGATCAAGCGGTCATGAACCGGGAAGCGTTGATTGGTCGGCGGAGATGGAAAAATGGTGTTAGACAGCAAGAGAGAAAAAGTGGATTTTGCGTTGACACCCGTTGCAAGGAGACTCTTTAACGTCAATCCGAACACAATATCTTGGATAGGATTGATACTGGCGTTCGTCGCGGGTCTTTTGTTCTATCTCTCAGGGAACGACGAGTGGCATTGGATGCTTCTCGCCGGCGCGGTCATCGTCATCATATCAGGATATTTCGACGCTCTTGACGGAAAAGTTGCAAAATTGGCCGGTAAAGCGTCAAAGAAAGGAGATTTTCTTGATCACGTCTTTGACAGGTATGCGGATGTCTTCATGATCGGCGGTGTTGCAATAAGCACATGGTGCAACCCGTACATCGGAATGTTAGCGTTGGTCGGCGTTCTTTTAACGTCGTACATGGGAACGCAGGCGCAGGCAGTAGGTGCTCCCAGACTGTATGCAGGTCTTCTGGGAAGGGCGGATCGCGTTGTTCTCAGTACGTTATTTCCGATAATACAGTTCGTTGCCTTATGGTTCGGGCACGGAAGTATCGATGTATTCGGATACATAGAGATAACATGGCTGGAGATAATGATGCTCTGGTTCGCGGTGGTCGGTAATTTAACAGCAGTTCAAAGAGCGATAGTTACGTGGCGGAACATGTCGAAATAATTATTCCTTCTCGTCCGCAGGTGCGGCATCCCGTTTCCCGGAACGTGTTCTGATACGGTAATAGATGAGCGGATGAACAACTTTTTCGTTATTGCAAAGGTCATCCGGTTCGTAACATATGCCGTAACTTTTCATTGTTTTGCATTCGGGCGGTGTGTACTCGGTGCTGCTGACCTCACCCGTTATATGTTTCACCTGATAGATGGTCTTGGATTCGTCGAAATCCGGGGACTTTGAGAAAAGGGCCATTATCTGTTCCGAATCCATGCCCAGTGTGTGTAAGAAAGAAACAAGCGCAAATCTTCCGCTGTGCGGCAAGTTCAAACCGTTCTGTGTTCCGGAGAGCAGAGAACGCATGCACGGGGGAAACTCTTCAACCTGAACGTCACCAACATCACCGGAGAACTTGCTTTTCATGTCGTTCAACGCAATTTCAATATGTTTCACATCATTCGAAACGATCTTTCTGATGTCGTCAGGCACGCTTATCGGCAACTCCGATTCTATCTTGTCCTGCAAAGCATTCTGCAGCGCTCTGCAGAATCTTTCGTTGGAAAGGAACACATGACCGTTGAATATCTCTGAATTCACAAGTTTCCATTCAACGCTCTTGATACGTGATGATAATCTCAGATAATCAGTAAAATGCATCATCAGCATATCATCCTTCGAGACAGCATCAACTTTAAGTTCCTTCGCTATTGAAATTACAGTACTGGCACGTTCTTCTCCCAACAGCCTATTCATGTGTACGGATTCCGCTAATGCATATCGTTTTGTAAGAAAGCGGTCGTTCAAACATGAGACGATGATCCTCGCGTACGGGTACGACATAACTTCCATCAGGCGTTCATATTCAAAGTTCGCCAAAGGTACGTAAGAGACCTCGGAATTGCGTATCGCTCCCAAGATACGGTCAACACCTCTTTTACGTGCATCTGCGTACGACGGAGACATCAATAACGATACAATATCGGCGGAATGCGATTCCGCGAATGATGACGATTCTTCAAGGAAGGGATATCGCGCCGCACGCAAGGTGTCCATGACATCTTTAAACGGATTTGAATATAATAATTCATTCGAACGATATCATATCGATCAAGCGTTCCGCAACGGCCGTATCGTCAATAACTTTCATCAATTCTTCTTCATTTTTTATCGGCCTTGCAAGCATTATCTTTGCCGCCCTTTTCTTACCTATTCCTGGAAGGGACGATATTGCGTTCATATTTGCCTTATTGATCGGGAAAGGATATTCTATTCCCGTGACAGATCTGAATCCGTGTTCCGTGATGATCACATCGCAGGACTTGTTGACATTCGTTACATACGGTATCCCAATAAGCAGGGGATACGTACCGATCTGCCTTCCGAATGTGATGCCGTTGTCAATTATCTCCAAGTAAACATTTTTCAGTACCGTTCCGACGGGAA
>WQXR01000077.1 GCA_009784745.1 Methanomassiliicoccaceae archaeon
GTTCCGTCACTCAATAATGCAAGGGAGTGACTTTCTCCGGCTGCTATCGATATCATGGCAGAGATCGGAATGTCTGTTACTTGCACAGGCGTACGGCGTTGTATGGTCGTACCGTCACCCAGCTGGCCCTCTGTGTTTCGACCCAAAGCCCACACCGTACCGTCGCCCTTGAGTGCAATGGTGTGCTGACCTCCGGCTGCTATTGCTATTACGTCGTGTAAATAATCATCCATGCTGGTGCTGGTGCCTTTGAGGACCTGCACGGGCGTGTGGCTGTTTGTGACCGTATTGTCACCCAGCGGACCACTGTTGTTCCGCCCCCATGCCCACACCGTCCCATCATTTTTCAGAGCAACAGTATGATTGTTTCCGGCCGCTATTGCCTTCACATTAGTAAGAAAACCGTCATCGTCTTCACCCACCACCTGCACAGGCGTACTGATGTCATCGGTCGAACCGTCACCTAATTGACCATAGTTGTTTAGTCCCCAGGCCCACACCGCCCCATCACTTTTCAACGCAACAGTGTGATAATCTCCGGCTGCTATTGCCTTCACATCAGTAAGGAAATCATTACCGCCTTCACCCACCACCTGCACGGGATTCGGCCTGTTTGTCGTTGTGCCGTCACCCAGCTGACCATAGTTGTTTAGTCCCCAAGCCCATACCGTTCCATCACTTTTCAGCGCAACAGAATGCTCTATTCCTGCCGCAATCGTTGACACGGATCCTCCTCCGCTTGCGCCGAGGAATTCATTTATATCAAAGTCAAAACCATTTTCATTTCCGTTCTTCTCATTTTCCGCAAAAAGGAAAGGCGCCGAAGAGATCACTAACAATGTTACCGTGAATATCGCAATAACTGCTTTAGTGACCCTTTCTTGTCTGCCGTTCTTTTTTGTGTTCATTGTCATATACGGACCCACATCATTCGGGCGGCGGAACGTATCATGCCTGTGCACCGGTTGTTATGACCTATATGATGTTAACACGATATAAACTCGCGTGCGCTCATTTTACTTTGCTTCGGGAAAAAAGCGCAGTATCGGATGATACTGCCTATTGACAGTAACTGTTGTTCGTGTGGTCATTCCGTAATTTATCGTGCAATTTATCGTGTAACTTATCGTGTAACTTATCGTGTAACTTATCGTGCAATTTATCGTGCAAATAACACCTTTACGGAACATCCACGTCATTCGATTTGGAAACCAATACCCAAGAACCTTTTTTGTTGCTACCCACCCTGCGGACAAGGCCCACATCCCTGAGTCTGTAAATGGCGCTCTTGACCGTTCTGACAGATACCCCGGAAGATGATGCCATGTCTTCGGCCGTGGTGTATCTTTCTTCTGCTATCGCTTTGTATATCTCATTCTCCAGAGGCGAAAGTTCGGTCTTCGGCCTCGGTTTGAGACTCTCGAAATCATAAGAATAATTATCATCAAGAGGAACGATTATTTTGAATACGTCATCCTAGATCAACAACGGATCTACACTATTGAGAATTGAGACGGGATCGAGGGTATTTACCGGGTATTTTAGAGGGTATTTACCGGGTATTTTAGAGGGTATTTACCGGGTCATACGTTATTTTTTGACCCATTTACCGGTTTTATCGCTGCCAACTCTCGTGATGTGTCCTTTCTTTGTAAGAACCGATATTGCTTTTTTGACAGTATCCTCTGAGAATCCGGATGCCGCAGATATTTCCGCACGCGTTGTCGAAGAACCCTCAGATATCACGCAGTATACTTTGATTTCCGACGGGGTGAGACCCACGGGGATGTTTATTATATCCTCTTTCTTTTTCTCAGGAAGCTTGAACACTATCTCAACGCGCCCATTCTCAAGATTATATTCCGGTTCCGGATTGTTCATCGCTTTGCAGTCATTGCGGATCGTCTCTATGCCTGAGCCGAACTTCTCTATGTAGCCCATGTCAAAGAACACCTTTGCGATAGAGGTGTTCGTCAGAACGGAACCGTGTTTTTTGAACAGGTTCTTTTCCGTCCAGCCCGCCGGCAGACTTCCGGGATTCGATATCTCGATGCGGTCGGGATATACACGTACATACGTTGACTCGAAACTCGAATAGTCACGATGTATTATTGAATTCATTACTGCTTCACGTAATCCCTTTTCCGGATACGGATATTTCGTTACTCTCATCAATCCGACAATTTCATCGACGCTTTTCATATACTTGTTCAGAAGAACGTCCATAGCACGGTCCGGCAACATGACGGCGGGGCAGTCTATCAGGTCATGTCTGAGAAGAAGATCATTCTCATTGAACTCGCCGATGTGAACACCGGCAGAAGTGATGTTCTTTGACGGTTCATCACGAAATAGTATCGTTGCTGAATTACGCAGACCTTTGTCGTCCATGAGTTCATAGTTCTTCAGCAGAGATTCATTGTCACTTTCTGCGGCCTTAGAACTCATACGTTTCGATGCCGTTCCTTTCTTCACAAAGAATTTGACGGCATCCTGTGAAAGATCCTTCATACTCACATTTCCGGAAGGAAGATCGACCCATGACATCTTTGCGTCAGCGAGTATCCATGAGCGCAATTCATCTCCCATGACACGCTGAGTTGTGCTTCCCACTCGTTTGTAGAACACTCCATCCAGATCAACGTAACGGTTGCCTTTTCCTATCTCTATTTTAATGTATGTCTTATCGTTCTCAACTATTGCTTCGACCGAGGATCTTATTTTGAGTTTGTTCCTTATCGTATCGGGAATGACTTTCAGAAGATCCTTCGGATCCGTTACGCCGATGACCTTACCTTTGTCATCCTTGCCGATGAACATTGTGCCGCCTTCGGAATTTGAGAATGCAGAAAGAGTATCAAGATGCTTTGAATCCCATGATACCTTCCATTCCTCGGTCTGCGATTCTTTGTGCTGTCCCATCGCCACTAGGTATGTGCATCGAATAGAATATACTTCCGTTCATCCTGATTTTTTCTTATCCGCAGCGCACCATTTCCCGTCTTTGTAACGGATGTTTCTCAATGATGTCCGACAGTTCGCCATTAGAAATGACGCTTTTTTCCTTGAACAGTTTTCTGTGTATTCGCTCAAATGATCTGTATCTCAGGAAGAATACTACGGTAAAGAGACCTTTGTCATTCATCCCCTCTTCTAAAAGAAGGATTTTTCAGCTAAATGTTATAATGAACTTACTCCATGTCATGACCGTATGAACGAGAACTCCGGAAAAAGATACGGTACCGATCTCAGGGTGCCGATAATATTTTCCGTTACCGGACATCGGGACATTCCCGAAGATGAAGGAAAGGAACTTGAAGAAAAGATATCCTCTCTGTTCAATGAGTTCAAACAACGGTACAGGAATACCGATCTCATTCTTATCACACCTCTTGCTGACGGCGGCGACAGGATTGCCGCTCACGCTGCGATCAAATGCAACGTGAACGTCGCACCGATATTGCCTTCGAAGAAGGAGAATTATATGAGAACGTTCGGCGATCCGAACGATAACGATTCTGTTATCGCATCCGTTAAAGAATTTGAAGATATCCTGAACGACAAAGGAACGTACACCCCGTACGAACTTTCTGATATAGACGTGACCGGTAATGACGCAGGTGACGCATATCGTGCGTTATCGTCGTACATGATAGCAAATTCTCATGTCATTATTGCATTGTGGGACGGTAACCGGTACGGAGGAAGAGCATCCGCGGGCGGTGCATACGATACCGTGAAGATGGCGTACCGAGGTATCGATCATACGTCACGGTATACGGCACAGCTTGCCGATAATAACAAATGTTACTCGCCGGAACGTTATCTTGACGTTACGGAGGATTGTCTCGTATATTACGTAAAAACGGAAAGGAAACTTTCCGATGACGAAAAGAGAAGGAAAGGATTCATCCTTTCCGATGATCCGCTTCCGTTCGGAACGTCCGGATATATCGTTCCGGACATGATATCCGAAGATGTTGAGAAGGCTCAATCTGCAAACGTAAAAAGATCGTTCTTCAAAGCTGAGAAGAATGTTATCGATGAAAGAGAACAATACACCGTGAGAATAGACAACGATGCCACCGACAGCGGCGATGATGTGAAACTATACAACGATCTGCCGAAATATTACAACAAGATCTTTTCCAGGATAAACGAAATGAATTTTGATATCCTGCAACAGAAAGCAAAGAATGCTTCCGTAAAGACAACAGATAAAAAAAGGATCACAGAGAAAGAAAAGGAGAACGGGACGTACGGATACATGTTCGGTAAGTTATCCGACGACGTGAAGAATAACGGTTGCGTGAATGATTCAATGTCACGGATGATGATCACGGACGATCTGGCAATGGAATATCAAAGAGCAAGTTTCATAAATGTGAAACTTGCTCTGATATTGAGTATTGCCGCCACGTTCTTTCTTCAAATCTTTATCTTACTCGGAAGAGATGTGCTGCTTATCAGCCTTTACTCGATCTTCCTGATAACGGCGACGTTACATTTCCGTTCACACAAGAAAAGCAGAAGATTCCTGAAATTCATTGAATACCGTTTACTTGCGGAATCCATGAGGGTAGGTTGTTACTGGGATCTCGTCGGGATAAAGGAATCCGTAACGTCATCATGTTACGGATACATGAAGAACAACATGATGTGGATACGAGGCGTACTTACGGCGTGGGAATCACATTTCCTTAATGATCATTCAAAAGCGGAAGAACTTAATGAGAACGCAGAAAAGGATATCGGAACGGCGTGGATAGACGGTCAGGAAAGATATCATCACGGAAAGAAAGGAAAGAACAGTAGGAAAGCGAACCTGATGACGAAGGTCGGAAATCATCTGAATACTATACTGATAGTTCTTGCGGTAACGGTACTCATGTTCGGATTGACATCCGCCGGAAAAGCGATAGTTGCTATATTCCATGAATTCGCTATAAACGGTTTTGTGCTCGTATCTTCGCTGAAGATCACAGGATTTGCGGTCCTCCAGCTTTTTATCATCGGCCTGACGACAATATTGCTGATAGTCACCGGTATTAAAGATAAGCTCATACACGGAGGCACCGACGGACAGATAGAAGCAAAGTATCTGATGTTCCATATCGCTCATAAAAGACTCAGAATAATAGAAAAGGACGAGGAACTTATTGAGAAAGATGATGCAAGACGTAAAATATACTACGAACTCGGGGTTCAATGCATAAACGAAGTGAATGATTGGGCATTCGAACATATTGCTAAGGATGCCAATGTGCCGAGGAAGTAAAAAAAAATCAATTATCAGCACGAATGAAAGACATTGAACGTATACGGTCATACAATTCGACGATGTGCTATCTGTGTATGTCAAATTGTATGAAAATAAATTATCCGGCGCAGTGTTCAGACGGTATAGGTATATAAGGAACAAAACTGTTCACCCATACAGTGTATTTCCCTCATTTTCGGAGAAAAATGAGGGAGAAGATACAACGTCCTGAATTACATGTGCTAAGCGGAGAGGAAACAAATGGCAACATACAAACAACCATGCATACATTGCGGTGAGATGATCGAACGCGACAGTCGTTTCTGTGCAAAATGCGGAAGCATCAGTCCGTTCGGGTTCCAATGTCCCACCTGCTTAAAGGCAATAGAAAAAGGAAATGCCGTATGTTCCGGATGCGGAAGATCGTTGAA
>WQXR01000078.1 GCA_009784745.1 Methanomassiliicoccaceae archaeon
TGTCCTTCACATCCGGAACATTCACGATAACGAAGGCAACCCTCACCGTCGTCGCATACGATCAGACGAAGATATACGGTGAAACGGATCCGGAACTGACGTTCTGGTTCAGCGGTCTTGTGAACGGTGACGATGACTCTGTGTTCACAGGTTCATTGGAGAGGACCGGAGATGATGATTTCGGAACTTATGTGGTAGGTGTCGGAGACCTCTCCGCAGGGGTCAATTATCTGTTGTCCTTCACATCCGGAACATTCACGATAACGAAGGCAACCCTCACCGTCGTCGCATACGATCAGACGAAGATATATGGTGAAACGGATCCGGAACTGACATTCTGGTTCAGCGGTCTTGTGAACGGTGACGATGACTCCGTGTTCATGGGATCGTTGGAGAGGACCGGAGATGAGGATGCAGGCACATACACGATAAGCATAGGAAACCTCTCCGCCGGTTCCAACTACGAGATATCATTCACACCCGGGATATTCACCATAATCGCGGTGGAGGAAGAAGAAGAGGAGAGTGCGGTATGGCTTGACATGTATGTCCAGCTCTTCCTCATTTGGCTCATACTCCTCTTGCTGATAGCGGTGGGTTACCGCATAGGCAGAAAGGAAGAATGATCTGACGACGGAGCACATATCCTACCGCCGGCATATCGGTTGGGAGCGGGAGAGGGACATACGTTAAACGCCGCTGACACACGAATCCAATTTATACAGATTGTGAGATATATGACTCATGTCGATGGGTGAGATGTTCGGTTACGCGAGATGGTGGCTCGGTTCTCTTTTCGGAAGCAAGGCACCGCTCGTCAACACGCTGGTGATACAGTACGCATGCAACCTGAGATGCAAACACTGCAGCATACACAGCAGGAACATCGAAGAACTGGGAAAGAGTAAGCTGACATATGACGAGATAGTCGAGGACCTCAAGCTTCAGTTCAAGAACGGCGCCAGGATCGCATATTTCGAAGGCGGGGAGACAACGATGTGGTCCGACGGGGACAAGGACCTCGGGGATGTCATAAGGGCGGCCAAGGAGATCGGTTACAACAACACCGGATACACGACCAACGGAACGAATGTGATGTTCACAGATTCCGATGTGATATCCGTAAGCCTCGACGGCCCAAGGGAGATACATGACCTCATACGCGGAGAAGGTGTGTTCGATAAGCTCATGGACAGTGTATCGAACGTGGATTTCAGCGGCGCGATATATGCGAACATGGTCATTCAGAAGGATAACATGGAGTACATAGAACAGACCGCGGAACTTGTCAAGGATAATGACAGACTGGCGGGCATAATATTCAATTTCATCACTCCGCCGCCGGAGGAGATCTCATTGACATACGATGAGAAGATCAAGGCGGTGGACAAGATACGGGAGCTCAAGAGGAAAGGATATCCGATCCTGAATTCCAAGCGCGGCCTGGAACTTCTGAAGGAGGAGGACTGGAGCGATAAATGTCCGTATTACGTGACCGTGTTCATAGTTCCGGACGGAAGCCATCACAACGGCTGTCCGATGCAGGGGACGGCATCATGCAAGAACTGCGGATTCGCCGCCGTCAGAGAATACTATCTGATCAAGAAAGGTAATATATCGACCATCTCAGAGATGTCATCCATATTCGCGATGTCCAAAAAGTGATCCTATTATCAGAATCCCCATTGGATCTCGAACACCTTTATGACCACTATCGAGACTATGAAGAACACTTCCGTGAGGAACGCGGTACCGAAGAACAGCGGCGGGACCTTCATCATCCAGAGTTCTCCCTTTTCCGTCATTACCTTCCATGCTTTCAGCATGAGCGGCACGGTCAGGAACAGCAGCAGGAACATCGGGTTGAAGTACACCATGACCGCAGCCATCACATATGCGAAGATGACGAACACCTTGGCTATCTTTACAGTACCGTCAAGACCGAAGCGGACGGAGATGCTCTTCTCATTGTTGGCGATGTGTGCCTCCTGACCGGACATGGAATCGGTAAGTCTCATCAGTCCGACCATGGTGCCTATGATGATCGCGAATACGAAGATATCCGTATCGAATATACCCAGGGCGAGGACGAATATGTCGGTGTCCAGGAAGTTCCATGCGAATATCACCGAATCGGCGTTGGACATGTCTATCGTTGCTACGTAGAATGAACAGAACACGAGCATGAAGAAGGATAACGCAACATCCGTCTCACCCAGCCCCCTTGCTCCCAGGTCAAGGGGCGGTGCGGTGTAGAAGTATGAAAGGAATATCCCGACGGCACCGAACAATATCACCATCAGTCCGCCGTGCAGAACTATCGGCACGGCCAGTATGACAGATACTATGACCAGAAGCAACATTATCGTCTTTCCCTGTCTGTCCGTCACTAATCCATTGTCGAACGGATTCCCTTCCCAGTATATCTTCTTGAGAAGCTCTGAATCGGAGAGCATGGCCTTCGCCATCTCCTCCTTGTTGCCGAACCGTATCTTGTCCACGCCGGACCTGTGATCGAAATAGTCATTCGAGAAATTGACGAATATCGCCAGCAGAAGTACGACCAGCGGCATCAGGATGATTATGTGAACAGGCGGTTCAAAGAACAGGAATGCGAACAATGAACCGCAGACCGATGCCATGAAGAAAGGGAACGTATAACTGAATCGGAATATCAGATTCACACGTCTCATGAAGGAAACGTTCTGCACAGCATCATCCATGACCCGCCCCATAGCCGAGTCAGTATATATCATTGACCTTCGTCAGGCCAATAGGAAATCATATTTTCACCACGTTTCGAAATGCTGGATACTGTCCAAAAATGGCTACGTTTGGATTTTTGAGCATCCTTAATAAGCATCAACCTTCAAAATAGTGGAAGAATCAATATCTAGGAAATATGAATTTTTGATGATTTCCTATTGGCCATTATTGTCAAAAAGGATCTCCGCTGCACAGAGGTCTTCTGCGGCCCGCTGCTCCAAAATATCGATGTTATCAGACCGAACCATGTACGATCCTTCCTGTTGTCATCGCTTCATATGCAAGAGAATATCTGTCATGCATATCTTTTTCAAACTCTTTCGGAGTGTAAACGATTATATCTATTGGAATCTTAGAATCTTTCAACGCCAATCTCGCTCTGGCGCTGCGGATAAAACCATTCTCATCCGATTCCTTCACAAGGACCAGGTCCAGATCACTGTCCTTTCCTGCGGTTCCGGTAGCAACCGAGCCAAAGACGATCATAAGATCAGGATCTATTCTGGACTTCGCCATATTGATGACCCTCTCTGCCTCGTCATAGTCGAACATGTTATCATCTTCAAATGGTCAAAGAAGTATAAAGTCTCATTCACAGAGTATGTCGAAGAAGGCTTACTTCTTTTCACGCTTCCTTTTTATCTCATTGTATTCCGCTTCCGGAAAGCCGCTGATGATTCTCTCCAGTAACGTCAATTCATTATCCAATATTTCCGCTTCTAGACCGGTGAATTGTCCGTTCAAACGATACAGGCCAATAGTATTGTTGAGGACATATTTTTTAGCGCTATCCAATGTATTGAAACCTGCGAGGCCGATCTCTTGCATATTGTACTCCTTTGCGTTCTTAGGATCGGCGCGCCTAATGAAAATATTTGTTGCAACAATGAAGGGATTCGAAACGAAGTGAAAACAATACGCGCTACTATACATGCTCCCCCAGAATTTCACCGTTCTGATGTTGTCATTGTATCTCTCTGTAATCTTCATCTTTTTCTTCCCTTGTTCGATCAGTTTCTCTTCATATTTTGATTCTGGGAGTCCGCCGATATGTGTTTCCAACATCTTCCAATCTTTATCTAGGATCACAGCTCTTACAGTGCCTTCTTCTTCGTTAAAGTGATAAGGGTCCAATGGATAGATATTGTTCCTCTTTTTTGTCTTCTTTCCCACTTCAAACCTTAGAATCGAGTTCATTGGATCTGTTGCAATAAATCTTCTCGCATCCTCTATCTTAGAGAATCTAAAAGCTATTATCGAAAAGCGAGATTCAAGATCTATGTAAGGGTGATCCAACAGCACCGTGTATCTGGACATCACGTGTCATATGTTATTTCTGTTTATTATCCATTCGATTATCTGTTCTGATTAATTTGTAAATATTAACAATGTTAATTTTCATTTTTGTTTTGATTTTTTGATGTGTGATAATTGTTAATGTGATAACTTAACTAGATTAATTAGTATTGCAGATTGAAAATTTAATATTAACGTTGTTTATTTTTTGCATTAACGATGTTAATTATAATATTATGAATGACGTTAATATTTACTCTCTTGTTTTTAGCGGCCGGGATCGATCCGTTTCCGGTGCGCTGTATCATTATGATCCATTCACCGTTCTTTCTCACGGTCCTGGATCCGTTCACTCGGATCATGAAAAAAGTTGTGCAAAAAGGGTAGGTTTTTCGTGTTTTTCAGGGCAAATTAAGTTGATATTCGGGTAACCGTCGTGGACGGAATATGGGATATATTATGAAATATAACGGGTTTTTATGAAAAATGATCATTTTCTTTGTTTCTCTGAATAAACGATGTTAATAATTACGTTAGATGTGTAGTAACGCCGTTAACTTTTATAAATTTTTGAAGTGTATAATTAATTAATGTGATAGCGTTACTAGATATATTAATATCATTAGTTCAATTTTTAATATTATTAACATTGTTAATGATGGCATAACAGATTTATTAACGATGTTAATTTAGCGATCTCAAATATATTAACATCGTTAATTACATCTTTTCATTCATTAGCGTAATAAATTAATGTGTTACATATATCAACTTAAATTATAATGAACATCCATTTCAGAAGCATATTCTGAGCCAAATGTAGTCTCATTGGGCTATTGTGTATGTGGTGCTATCATCGACCAAACATTTGCTGAAAGATATTCTCGCGGTACGGATCATCCATCACCTGTATTTCTTGATCAGTTTCTTTCCGTTCCCGTCCACTTTCCTTTCCAGTTCGTCCAGAAAATCCGATCTGGAAAAATCCTTGCCCATGCCGTTGAATACTATCTTCGTCAATTCCAGTATGAAGCTCATTGGCGGAATACCATGGATGTGCAGGAAGCCGTCATCCGTCCTTTCCAGTTGCATGCACATCCTCTTCAGATGTTCCAATTGCTCCAGCGCAGCATCGAACAGACCTACATCCTTGAGGCACCATGCGTATGAGAATCGGATATATGGGATGGGCATATCCTCCGGCTTGACCGGATTCCATCTGTCATCCATCTCAAGTATCTTCTTGAATATCTCTTCCCCTTCCTGGACCTTACCGGAATATATCAATGTCATCGATACGTCGAGCCAGCTGCTCTTATCGTTCTTTTCCGAAGCTATCTGTTCGAACAGTGCCAAGGCATCATCATACATCTCTTTGGCATAGTATGACTGCGCGACCATCTTCTTCATCTCTGACGATGTATTCTGATCATTTATGAACGACGGGGCTCTCGATATTATCTCATCGTATCTCCCTTTCTGATGGAGTTTACGGATCTCTTTCTCTATCTTGTTGCCAGCATCCTGTTCTTTATCGCCCTTTCTGAATCTATCAAA
>WQXR01000079.1 GCA_009784745.1 Methanomassiliicoccaceae archaeon
TCTCTGGCGTAACCTTCCGCTTCGATGTCTTCCGTCAGTTCAAAGTCTATGCAAATATTACCGGGGCCGAACGAAACTTTTGATACGTTGGGGTTCACCGTACATTTGCATTCCGCTTTTGCGCTTATGTAACCCACAGACTTTATATTGCCTTGCTGCGCAAGAACGTGATCGAATATCTTCAGAGAATCGTTGATATCGTCTGAATCACCTTGTATGATCACGGACCTCAAAGGCCATCTTAGTTTCACGTTATTCTTCTGCCTCTCGGATGCGATTATTTCAACTATGTCCTGGACGAGTTTCATGCTGTATTCGATATCATCATTTATGAGGGATCCATCAAATGATGGCCAGTCCTCCATGTGAATGCTTTCCTTCTTTCCGCCCATGTGTCTGTATACTTCTTCGGAAATATGCGGACACACCGGTGCGAGTACGAGGGCAGTGTTCATTATCGCATAATGCAGTATGAAATACGATGCGTTCTTGTCTTTCTCCGCGTTCTCGTTCTCCGACCACGTCCTGTCCCTTACCAAACGGACATACCATCTTGACAGGTCCTCAAGAATATAGTCCTCAAGCGCCCGTCCCACTTTGTGCAGATTTCTGGATGCCATGTTCTCAGTTACTTCGCGCTTCATGCGTTCGGTCTTGGATATCATCCATTTATCCTCATCTCTGAAATGTTCTTTCATCTTCTCAAATGAATGTTCTTCAGGATCGTAATTATCGATGTTCATGTACGTTGAGGCAAAATTCACAACATTCCAGTATGTGTTCAGCACCTTTCTCGCGTTCTTCGGACCATCCTTCTGGAACGCCGTATCCTCCCACGGCGAGTTAACTCTTGTGACATAGAAACGAAGCGAATCCGCGCCTACTTCCTTGATTATATCCAACGGTTCAATGACATTGCCTTTGCTTTTGCTCATCTTCTGCCCTTTCGGATCCAGCACCCAGCCGTGCATCAGAACTTCATCATAAGGCGCCCTGTCGAATGATATCACTCCCGCGGCCAGTTGCGAATAGAACCATCCTCTCGTCTGGTCATGCGCTTCGGTGATGAATTTTGCAGGCCACCATTTTTTAAATTCCGTTTCATCCGACGGATGACCGAGCGTGGCCCATCCGGCCACGCCGGAATCGAACCATACGTCCAATACGTCAGCAACGCGACGCATCTTCGATCCGCATTTCTTGCAGTTGAACGTCACGGAATCTATCCACGGCCTGTGCGTGTCCATTCCTTCCGTGTAGCCGTTCCCTTCTTTGAGTTCCTTATACGTTCCTATGACTCTTTTCTCACCGCATCCGCATGTCCATATCGGTAACGGTATGCCCCAGTACCTTTGGCGGGAGATGCACCAATCTCTCACTCCCTCGACCCAGTTCTTCTCTCTGGACGAACCTGCCCAATCCGGTATCCATTTCACTCTTTCTATTTCCGATAACATTTTATCTTTTATTTCCGGAACTTTGATGAACCATTGGTCAGTATTTCTGTAGATTATCGGAGATTTACATCTCCAGCAGTGACCGTATCTGTGCTTTATCTTCGATGAATTGAACAATTTTTTGTTCTCATTCAGATACTTCATTATCTCTTCGTTCGATGTTCTTACCTTCATTCCTTTGAATAACGGGAAAGCGTCGGTGAAACGTCCCGCTCCGTCCACCGGACAGAACGGTTCTATTCCGTATCTTTTTCCGGTTTCATAATCATCCGGACCGAATCCGGGTGCGGTGTGCACCAATCCCGTATTATCGGATTCAACGTAATCCGCTAATACCACTTTATGTGTCCATTCCGACCTTCTCAAAAATTTTTCCTCTATCTCGAAAGGCGGAATGTATTCTATGCTTTCCAGTTCTTTGCCTTTCATCTTCTTTATTATCTTCACAGACTCATAATTACCAAGCTTTGCTATCTTCTCTGATTCTGACAAAAGAACAATAAGTGTTTCCTTTTCACTTTCGGATGAGAATTCCGCCTTCGCATATTCTAATTCAGGATTCACCGCGACTGCTAAGTTGGACGGTAATGTCCACGGTGTCGTTGTCCATATCAGTAATGAACATTCCTCTCCCTTTATCGGAAAGCGTACCATTACCGACGGATCATCCTCATCCCAGTACTCTATCTCCGCTTCCGCAAGCGCTGTCTCGCAGCGAGGGCACCATGTTAACACCCGATTTGCCGAATCAAGTAATTTCTTTTCATATGCTTTGGAAATTGTCCACCATGCCGCCTCCAGATAGCTCAGTTTAAGCGTTTGGTACGGATCGTCCCAATTCATCCACACGCCTAACTGTTTGAATTGTTCGGTCATGCTTCCGTGCAACTCTAACGCAAATTTCTTGCACGTTTCAATGAATTTATCGACACCGAACTCTTCGATATCTTTCTTTGACCTTAATCCTACTTTCTTTTCCACCTGAACTTCGATCGGAAGTCCGTGCATATCAAAACCGGGTTGATCCCTTACGTTAAGGCCGTTCATCCTCCAGTATCGTATGAGAACATCTTTGATCGTCTTATTCATCGCTGTTCCCAAGTGTATCGATCCGGTGGTATACGGCGGACCGTCGAGGAAATAGAAACGCTCTCCGTTCTCCCTCATCTTCTTGGTCTTCTCATAAGCATTCGAACTTTTCCAAAAGGCTTGTATCTCTTTCTCTATTACCGGCGCATCATAATTCGCGCGGACCTGCTTTATCATCGCTCATCCTTCCTTACGGAGTGTATATCTTGCTCCGTATGGGAAGCCTGAATGCATGATCAGTATAAAATGATTCTACCATGTGTCAAAAAGCGAACGCTGTTTCTTTCTGGCATCTTCCGCTTTTCTTGAATCTTCGATCCTTTTTATCACGGACATGATACGTTCTTTCGAAAAATCATGTTCTTCGCACATGAGTTCGCATGTTCTGTCGATGTTCACGTCATTCGTTGTAAGATCGTAATCATCGGAATAATCGCTTCCTAAGAATATGTTACGTATCTCTTCGTAATTTTCGATGTGTTCGTTAAGATGCTTCATCACATTCTCCAGACATCCGTATGTTTTTATGAGTTTCAATCCCTTTTTCGGTCCGATGCCCTGTATCCCTTTGTTGAAATCCGTACCCATCAGTATGCACATATCGACCAACTGCTCTCTTGTTATTCCGATCTCGGAAAAAAGGTCGCTGCATTCTATCAATTCAATTTTTACATCTTTGTACTGATCCTTTCCCTGTATCTTACGCCTTCCCGTTATCGTCATATTCCTCACAAGCGTGGGAGCGCCGAACAAGATGGAATCGTAATCCTGCGACGCTGATGCCCAGACGTCACCTTTTATGCACATGTATGCGGCCTGTGCCTCACCGTCGCTCGGCGCATCTATTACAGGAATACCGAGATATGATAGCAAAGATCTTGACGTCTCTTTTATCTCAGGCGTCATTCTGGATGTTTGTTGTGCTTTGGAGAACATCTTCTTCACATCGCCTTCCTCTTTGGCATCCTCCCATTCTTTCTCCGCCTTCTCACGTCTTGCACGGCGTTCCGATATCGTATCTTTTTTCAAAGCATGCGGAATGCCATCAAATACAAATGACGGCGATATTCCGGATTCTATAAGATTCGCTGTTCTGTACAATATTCCGGAAAGGTGAGATGTTATTCTTCCCTGAGAATCCGTTAACGGTGAACCGTCAGGCTGTCTTATGATCGATAGAAATTGATAGATCGTGTTGTAAGCGTCTATTGCGATCGTTTTACCCTTGAGGTCGGCCATCTCAAGGTTCTTCGGTTCCGTAAGGCCGGTGAGATTTACTCCCATTTCATGACCTCATTCGTTATCTTCGTAGCCGTACATGACGATAAGTATTATCGAAGCGAATATTGCAATGCCGATAACGATGGTTATCCACAGATTCAATGTCAGTAAGATACTGGCCGCGAACGCGGCAACCAAGATCAGCAGGATAACTATCAGAAGTTTTACCCTGTCACCGCCGAATATCATGCGTCTCCCTATCTCCGCGGAGTAATTAAACTTTAAGGTCGGCCTGTTGTGAAAAATGTATCATATCTGCATTTGCATTTTTTGTAAGATATGTGATATGAAAAAGTTAAAAAGAGTATAATTATAATTTTCATTTAACGACGGCTTTGTTGTTGCATATTCTTCTGCGACGTTGCTTACTGGCATTGAATATGAAAGAGAAAAGATATCTCACGCCTAATAATGATCGCCGTTAGTAAAAATCTCAATAATCGCCGTTAACACAAAATATTAAAAATAGTATAACTATTACCAATGATCGATGTTCCGACGCAGATCGGGAGCGTAAAAGAAAATGAGAGAAAGAATCGTCAGCAAAGAAACATTGGCCAAAAGACTGTTAAAAAAATTCGGTCAGGACGAACCGATATTCACGTCCGAGATACTTAGTGTGTGGAAAGAGTATTCGCGGCCGAGGGTTTTTCAGATACTGAAAGAGATGGTCAATGAAGGTAAAATAATTAAAAAAGAGAGTGGCGTCTATTATTTCCCTCTCATAATAGAAAGAACTGGCAGACCGATGTCGTTGAGCAGAACTCAGGTGTTAGAAAAGAAATTCTTGTTTCAGAAGGAAGAGATATACGGATACTATTCCAGCCTTAAACTTCTGAACGGATTGCATTTGATAACACAAATGCCTTTTGACATAGAGATGGTGAGTTCAAATACGTCAGCGGGCATCAGAAAGGTGGATGTCAATGTAACTGTAAGAAGATCAAAAGTACAGATCACAAAAAATAACGTTCATGCACTCATGCTTCTGGAAGCATTCAAAGAGATGCGCAGACCGCTTTACAAAAAGGAAGTAAAATGGATGAGGGAATTTGTGCAGGTGAAGAACATAAAAAAAGAGGATGTTCTCAGATATTCAAGACATTTTCCGGCACACACTTTGGACAGTATATTGAGGACGGGGATTGACAATGTATTTGCATGATGACGTCGAAGATTTCAAAGAGCGGATAAAAGACTGTCACGACCATGTGTATATTGATGAGGCAATGATCGAGAAAGATTATTTTGTTACTTTGTTCCTTAAACACCTGTTCGAAACGGAACCGAATGTTGTCTTCAAAGGCGGAACATGCCTTTCAAAATGCCATAAACTAATAGATCGTTTTTCGGAGGATATTGATATAACAATGAGACCGAACGCGACGCAGAAACAAAAAAGAGGTCTGAAATACAACATCATTGACACTGCGAACAAACTTGGACTGCAGCATACGAATGCTGATACTATTTTCAGCGGAAGATCGTATGCGGAACATGTTATTGCATATCCCTCTCAATTTGCGAATGAAGCACTTAAACCATTCCTGCTGGTTGAGACGTTCTTCCGTCCTACGACCTTGCCTACGCTTACACTGCCTGCCTCGTCGTTACTTTACGAACACCTGAAAGGGAACGATACAGACAATGTCATTCCGAAATTTGACCTTGAACCGTTCGACATTTCC
This sequence comes from Methanomassiliicoccaceae archaeon, assembly GCA_009784745.1. GTDB lineage: Archaea > Thermoplasmatota > Thermoplasmata > Methanomassiliicoccales > Methanomethylophilaceae > Methanomicula. The sequence continues at coordinate 5,516 of WQXR01000079.1, forward strand.
GTACAATCTCTTCAGGTCACGTTCATCGATAAACTCCTTGCGCTCAACTCTAATTATCTAAA
>WQXR01000080.1 GCA_009784745.1 Methanomassiliicoccaceae archaeon
CGATTCCGCGCAGTCCGTTTGGTCTGGAAGGTAACACAATGTTCGTCACCGGTGCAGCCAGTCTGATATGTGATTCCGGTGTTATCTATTTCGGATCATCCAGCGGCGCGATCTATGCATGTACGCTTAACCTCCAGGTGCTTTGGGCGTATCAGACTACCGGGATGATGTATTACTATCCTCCGACAATATGCGGTGATGTACTATACATGGGCGCATACGACGGACGCTTATACGCCGTTGATCGTTCCAATGGAAATTTGATAGACAAAATCATGATCAATCCATCGGGTTCTGTGGGTTCCACAGTTGTGATAGGGGATACACTGATAATGTCGTATTCCGACGGTCAGGGGATGAACTCACTGACAGGAGGCATGGCTGCATGCAAACTGGATAATTCTGATGATTCTCTGAAACTCCTTTGGAACAAGGACGGATTCGGGCGAGTATCATCGTTCTCCGTTCCGTTAAGCGACGGAGTGATATTCTATTCTGATACGGGATTGTTCAAAATAGGCACAGACGGAACATCCAAGTTGCTTAACGATGACTTGGGAGATGTGAAAGCACCGATGACATTGTTGAATGGGAGCACATTATACGTGGTACAGTACAGAGCCGGCGGATCGATATTCGAATTAGATCTGAACGGCAACATACTCGGAGAATTCGAAGGCGTTCCTTCATCTAGCACATCTTACGCAATGTCCCCCATCATCGTCATAGACGGCTGGATATACAGCGGTAATGACATGGGTGCCGCTTACGCATTATACGGGCAATTCATGATAATTCCTGACACACCGTCAGGCAGTACCGGATCAAGCGGGTTATGGTTGGCGCTGCTGACAATACTTGCAACAGCAGGAGTTATAATTTACACAGCATACAAAGAAGGAGTCATACAGATCAAAGAACCGGAAGGGTCACACATCAAAAGGAACAAACGCAGGCTCCTGTATCTTATAGGATTCGGATCGGTGACGGCGTTCATACTGTTCGTGGTATCACTTTCCGTCGGACCGTCGGGAAATATCTCATTAGGAGAGACATTCTCCGCACTCACATCATATCTCGGGAAAAGCGGCGGATATAGTTTTAACGAGATAATCGTCGGCAGCGAAAGACTGCCGAGAGTGATGGCAGTATTCGCAGTAGGCGTAGGATTAGCAACAGCCGGTGCGATGTATCAGGCAATAATCAGAAATCCGCTGGTCGATCCGTACATAATGGGCGTATCTTCCGGAGCAGGTGCCGTTGCTATTGCAGGAATTGCGTTCAGTTTTACATTCTTCGGTCTTTTCCCGAGTGATTCCCTATATGCCGTACCTATAATGGCCGCGATAGGCGGATTAGCAGCATTTTTCCTGACCATGCTGATAGCTGAAAAAGCAGGCAAATCATCTGTGAACTATGTTTTGGCAGGAGTGGTGGTAGGATTAGCGTTCGGCGCGATACAGACGTTGCTACTGTCAATGTCCGGAAATAAGGTACATGACGCACTGACATGGATGTTCGGCAGTTTCGCGAACATCTCATGGAGTAACGTTTGGTTAGTATTCATTCCAGCTTTGTGCATATCGTTCATTCCGCTGATATGGGCAAGAGAGTTCAATGTTGTATTACTGGGAGAGGAACAAGCTAAGCAGATGGGTCTGAATGTCATCAAATTCAACAGAATGATGCTGATATTGGCATCGATCTTGACAGCAGTATGCGTCGCATTCGTCGGAATAATAGGTTTTGTCGGCCTCGTGGTACCGCATGTATGCCGTATGATACTCGGCGGGGATCACAGGTTAGTATTACCGGCATCCATCGTATTGGGGGGATGCATGATGATGATCGCAGACCTTTTAGCAAAGATGATAATGGTCCCGCAGGAACTTCCGATAGGAGCTATAACAACAATAATAGGCGTGCCGCTGTTCGCATATCTTTTGATAAAGAGAGGGAGGATGTACGATGGATAAGGTCCCGCTTCTGGAATTGAGGAATGTGAACAAACAATACGATAACGGGTTCCATGCCGTAAAGGACGTATCTTTCAAAATAGATCCGGGATTGCTTGTAGGCCTCATAGGACCGAACGGATGCGGAAAGACGACGATGATGAGATGCGTAAATTCGATGCACAAAACATCGTCAGGAGATATATTGGTGGACGGCGAGACCGTCCTTAACAGATCACCGTCACACATAGCTCGTCTTATTTCCAATGTACCGGCGGAACTGAAAGCGAGTTTTGGTCTTACGGTATTTGAAACAGTGATGTTAGGACGTTATCCGTATATGGAAAATCTCTGGTGGGAAACGGAAGAGGATGAGACGCACGTCGAAGACACATTGAGGAAATTCGGTGTGGACCATCTCAAGAACCGTCCTCTCAATATGCTCTCATCAGGTGAAAGACAACGCGTACTGATCGCAAAAGCATACGTTCAGGAACCGAGACTGATGTTAGTTGATGAACCTACGGCCCATCTTGACATGAAGTATAAACTCGAAGTTATGGAATATCTTCAATATATGGTGAAAAAGGACATGTCGATAATGGTAGCGGAACACGATATATCATTAATGGCAAGATATTGTGACCTTTGCATAATAATGAAGAAAGGCGAGATCGTCGCAATAGGCGACCCAAAAGAAGTGATAACTTCGGAATTAATTGAAGAAGTGTACGAAGTGAATGCATCCGTAGGTTTCGATCAGGACGGTGAATTGTACGTTCTTCCGAAGAGGTACAGATCAAAGCACGAATGACCTTAAATTGCTACTTGTCAAGAACTGAACGTCTGTTAAAACGTACGTTTAAATATGTCCAAGTAATCTTGACATTATGAGCATAATAAACGTGACACAAGCAAGGAACGATCTTTACAGCATTCTTGAAAAAGTATTGGGTCACGAGACCGTCACGATAACCTCCAAAGGCGGAAATGCCGTGCTGATATCTGAAGAGGATTGGGAGGGGATAAAAGAGACGCTGTATCTTATGAGCGATCCTGAATTTTTGAACGATGTGCGTGAAGCAAGAAATACTCCACGTTCGGAATATGAGGTCTGGAATTGTCGTACCAAGTCCTGATGTCCAAAAAAGCATCCGCCGATCTTGAGGAATTGAAGAGGTCAGGAAAAGGAAAAAAAGCTGAAGAAATATTGGATGCTTTGACCATCGATCCATTCCGTATGAAACATAAGAAGCTGAAAGGCGAAGCGCAAGATATGTATTCGATAAGGCTCAATGCGACCGACAGGATAGTTTTCGAGATCGAGGATTCAGATGATGAAAGATATGAAGGTATAGTGAAAGTCATAAGGATGAGAACTCATTATAAGAGCATTCTGTCAATGTTCGTTCTTTAAATCATCATTAGCAGTGATATTTCACCGACATGATGTTCGAACGATCTACCATCGATCGGGATCTTTCGGCACCTAGAGTTGCACGCGCTCCGAATAATAAAGCGTTAGCACGAATGAACGCCGATTAGGTGGATGGATGTAATAGCCAAGTTTAAAATCAATGAAGTCATACATCCGCAGGATGAATATTGACGATGTCATAAGAAAGGACCTTTTGCAGATATCCGATACGGTACACGGCGGTCAGGCCTGGAAGTTAAAAGGCATCGAAGATTTCAGCCACAATCTGAATCCATTCGGACCTCCTGCGTGCCTTCATAAGATAATATTTGACGCAATTGCAGGAGTAGATCACTATCCTGATGATAACTCAACGGAATTGAAGAATGTATTGGCGGATCATTTTGAGATAGGAGCAGAGAATATAATCGCAGGTGCAGGTTCATCAGACATCATAAGAACATTTCCGAACACGTTCCTGAACAGAGGCGAAACGGCATTGGTGATGTGTCCGTCTTTTGCTGAATATTCGCATCAGTGCAAGATAGCAGGCGCGAATGTAAAAGAATTACTGCTTAGAGAAAGCAATGACCTTCGGATAGATGCGGATGAATTGTTCGAAAATATGAAAGGTGTAAAAGCAGTTTACATATGCAACCCGAACAACCCGACAGGGAGGATAGAACCGAGAGAGAAGTTACTAGGAATTGTAAAAGAATGTGCCGATAACGGAATTCTTGTTTTCCTTGACGAAACGCTTTTAGAATTAGTTCCGTCATACAGAGATATAAGTTGTGCCAGATATGTAAAAGAATATGATAATTTAGTTGTTATCGGTTCATTAACAAAATCATTTGCTATACCCGGCATAAGGATAGGTTTCGGCTTTGCCGATGAGAAACTCATCAAAGCAATGAACAAAGTAAGAATGACATGGAACGTCGGTCACATTGAGCAATATGTTGCGTCACGTCTCATACGCGATCACATGTCTCATGTAACTGACGCAGCAAAGATGATGCACAGCGAAGCAAGATATATGCACCGTAGCCTGAATGAGATCGGTTTTAAAGTAGGAATGACGGATTCGTTCTTTTTCTTTAACTCGCTGAAAAGCATCGGCACGAGTGTACCGGAATTCAAGGAAAAGATGTTATCATCGAACATTATGATCAGAGATTGCAGTTCATTCGGTCCGGAATTCAAGAATTACATAAGATTCTGTGTCAAGGACCGCGAACGTAACGAGATGTTCTCGAACGCCGTCAAAAAAGCAATGGACGGGGTGAATTGATACGGATATCTGGATCGCCGCTTTGGTCATTGTGATGATCGCCTTTCTTATAGACATGGTGATAGGTGATATCCCCAACAAGATACATCCGCTGAGGTGGATGGGCAATCTTCTGGGCGGCATAGATAAGAGGATAAAGAGAAAAGGCCGTAAGTCAACGATATTCAAAGGATTTCTGTCATACTTGTTAGTATTTTTGATATTCACGTTCGTCAGTCTTACACTCTTAGGGTGGATAAGGGCGCAGAACGCAGAATATGGAGAAATAGCATGGATATTCATCTGTGCCTTCATATTCAAATTAACTTTTGCGGCATCATTCAGGAAACATTGCAGACCTATTCAGAAAGATCTTGAGAACGGGGATCTTGATGCCGCAGCAGCAAAAACACAAATGATCGTCAGCCGTAATACAAAAGTAATGGATGCTGAACATATATCGTCATCATGCACGGAAACGATATCCGAGAATTACGCGGACAGCGTTTGCTCACCCGGATTATATTTCGGTCTTCTCGGGATATTCGGCGCATGGATGTTCAGATGCTGTAACTTAATGGATGCGATGTGGGGCTATCTTAACGATAAATATCGAGATCTAGGATACTTTCCGGCGAAGTTTGACGATCTTTTAGGTTACGTAACATCACGCGTTTCGATATTGTTCATAGCGCTCGCAGCACCGTTCGTCGGCGGAAGTCCGAAAAAAGCAATATCAACGGCAAAAGAACAGCACAGGATGACACCGAGCCCGAACAGCGGGTGGCCGATGACCGCCGCCGCAGGTGCGTTAGGCATAAGCATGGAAAAGAAGGACGTTTACATAATGGGCAGCGGTCCGCTGCCTTCTGTTAAGGACATATCAAGATGCTACAAACTCATAGAAATGGCA
>WQXR01000081.1 GCA_009784745.1 Methanomassiliicoccaceae archaeon
ATGCAAACCAATTAATCTGTGATGCTCATGACAGTACATGCATGAAGTTTCGGTGATGTCCGAGATGATAAAGGCAACGCTGGACAAATTGTCGGAATATGACGTCGCCGGTGTGGAAGAATTAGTTATTGTGATCGGTGACATGACGAATCTGGGCGAAGATCAATTAACATTTGCATATGAAGTGATGACCAAGGATACGATACTCTTCAATTCGAAATTAGTTATTGAACATGAATCAATACGTTTGAAATGCAGACAATGCGATTTTGACGGTCCGGCGGAAATAATAAAAAATGACGGTTATGATCATTCTATTCCTGTGTTATCGTGTCCGAAATGCAACGGACCCGTTGACGTAAAAGAAGGAATGGCCTGCTGCGTACGGTCAATAAAGATAAAAGAGGGTTAAAAATGTTCAAATTCAGGGACGGTAAGACATCAGAAAAGATACTGAATGAGATAAAAAACCTAAACATCGAATGCAAATTGATGCACGTCTGCGGAACGCACCAAGACACGATGGTACGTTTCGGATTGGAGGAACTGTTATCCGATGTCGGAATAGAGATACGTCAAGGGCCCGGGTGTCCGGTGTGTGTGACAACAAGTTCAGAGGTTGCCGCAGGGATAACGTTAGCAAGATCAGGAAAAACGATATGTGTGTTCGGCGACATGATGAAGGTTCCGACAACAATAGGATCACTGAACGATGCTAAAGCGGACGGTGCTGACGTACGTATAGTATACTCAATAGAGGACGCTGTTAAGTTAGCAGTATCATTACCGGAAAAGGACGTCATATTCATGGCGGTCGGTTTTGAGACGACCTCGCCGACAACAGCAGTACCGCTTAACAAGGAAGTACCGAAGAATTTCTCGATATACAGCTGCCATCGTATCGTTCCTCCCGCGTTAGAGGCGATATTCAGTATGGGTGAGATAAAAGTGGATGGATTCATACAACCCGGTCACGTTTCCGTTATAACCGGTTTAGGAATATTCGAACCGTTCTCTTCAAAATACAAGATACCTCAGGTCGTCGCCGGTTTTGAGCCGTTGGATCTGCTGATGGCGTCGTATATGCTTGCTAAACAGATAAAGGAAGGAACTGCCGAAGTGGAAAATGAATATTCACGTTTGGTAAAGGCAGAAGGCAACATAAAAGCGCAGAAACTTATTACCGATACTTTTGAAACGGTTGACCGCAGATGGAGAGGTTTTCCTGTGATATCGAAAAGTACTCTCGTTTTGAAAAGTAAATTTGAAAGCAATGATGCATCCAAGGTCTACGAGGACATTTTGAAGAATGTTCCGGAAGTGGAAGATGAGCCGAAAGGATGCAGATGCGGTGAAGTGTTAAGAGGATTGATACGTTCCGAAGAATGTCCGATGTTCGGCAGAACATGCAACCCCTCGAAGCCACTCGGACCGTGCATGGTATCCCATGAGGGAGGATGTAATATCGCGTTCCGTTTCCGCGCAGCAAAAAGGTGACGTTCCTTGAAAGTTCTTGTTATAACGAACGATTCATCCGTATTCCTGAAAGACGGATTGTGCAGCGCAAAAGAAATGTTCGGCGGGCGTGTTTCGGAGGTCAGGAATTTTTGCAACAGGCTGTCGAAGATATGTGACGTTTCTTTTTCAATAATTTCCGGAAGATTCGGATTCGTTCCAGGCGAGTACACGATAATGCCTTATGACGAGATAACGGACACACCGGAAAAGTATTACGAATTACAGGAACGGAAGGATTACGCAGCGATGATAAATTTCGTGTCGAGACCGTTCGATCATGTTCTTGTTCTTGTACCGAAAGCGATGATGGCGATACTTTTGGACAATGATGCATTTTCAAAAAAGGTCATTGCCGTTACAGGAACGGAGTTCAGAGAATATTTCAAAGAGAGAGGATGGTCATGGTATCCGCGTTCAGGGGCGAGAATAGGAAAAGCGAATGCCGACATGATAGTCAATGAATTGAAAGATATATCGAAACATCCGTGAGACTATTTTCGGCGCATCTTTCTTATCGTTACCTTCGATTCGTCACTCACTCTGAACGAGTCGGTTATCTTGCTTAATGTTTTATTGAAAGTGAAAGTATCCAGCGTATTGTTTTTCAGATATGTCATCGTTATATCGGGGAACTTTATGAAACAAACGGAAAGGCACCACGCAACAGCCATTTTTACATAATATTTATCATTCTTGACCGTGTCCATATATTGCAGTATCCTGTCAACATATTTCTCATTCACAAAATGGAAGAGCATCACGGCAATTGTGAATCTTATTTGAAATTCCTCCTTCGTTCCGAGGAACGGCAGTATGAAATACCATACATCGTCCGCGTTCTTTTTGTTAACTTTTAACGCAGAACTCAACGAATCGCATATCGCCCAATTATCCATCCTTCTGACGATGTCCGCGATCATACCATGTCTCTCGCTCTGTTCCATCTTCGCCTGTGCTATGATAAAACTTCTGAGCAGCACATCCTCATAATATTCATCTTCCGTTCCGTGAAGATACGAACGCCAATCTCCGCTGCATATCTCTTTTGCGAATTCCCTTATGACGGGATTCCTGATGCCGATGATGGTATAATTCTTAGGAACGACGCATGTTTCACTGAATGATCTGTATTTTTCATCAGAATTCGAAAGGAATCTCTTTCTTATTTCTTCAGGGGTCTCCATTTTTCCACACCCAGTAAATATTCTTTGAACGGTATGCCGCCTGCATATCCTCTCATGTTACCGTCAGAACCTATAACCCGATGACACGGTATGATGATGGATATCGGATTCTTACCGATAGCAGTGGCAACCGCTCTTATTGCTTTAGGATTGCCTATGTCATTTGCAATATCCTTGTACGTTACCGTTTCGCCGTAAGGTATCTTCATCAGCGAATCACAAACGTTCTTTTGTAATTCGCTTCCTTCGACATTCAGCGGAATGTCGAATTCCTTTCTTTTGCCGCTGAAATATTCGTTCAGTTGTTCTATCGTCCTTTTGATGACAGGAGTAACATTCTCTTTTTCTTTTACATTCTCGAATCCGATGTACACTATCGTCTCACCCGATGCGCGGATGTATATCATTCCCGCCGGTGTTCTCAACGAGGTGCAAGAGATCGTCATTAAGTTCGGTAACGGAACACGCACGTATAATGCGTACGGCTCCCTAGCAAAGGTTTAATCGTTATTCTGCATTAAGAACAGCATGGATAAGCCGTTGACGAGAACGCATTACATTGTTCTTGTGATCGCATCATTGATACCGTTCATCATGGTCTTGACAGCATTTCCGTTCATTCCGGATCCGATGCCTGCGCATTTCTCGCTGAGCGGAGACGTAAACAGATGGGGAAGCAGATATGAAGCGTTACTGTTGCCGGTAATAGCCGCATTCTCGGGTCTTTTACTGACATGGGCAACAAGGTTCTCCGAAACAAAGGATGATTACATGGGAAGACTGATGTTCTTCATCACGCTGGCAACGGTGTTGTTCCTGATCGTTATCGAGGCATTCGTACTGTATATGACATTATCGTACACGGCGTGATGTATCACAATCGTTCCATTCCGACAGAAGAGGTGTCAAACTCCTCTACAACATATTTTTCGTCGCATCCTTTCATTCTTTCTGAGAATGTCCTATGCCCCTTTTCCTTTCGGATGATGATCTTGTTCTCCGTGGCAGTTATGGTCAGTTCATCCCCCTCGTTTATGTCAGCGGTCCTGAGTATATATGCAGGAATGCGCACGGCACTGCTGTTGTACCATTTTCGGATGTATGATCTCATGGGGCGGGCTATGTATGTGCACTATACAAACATTTTTGCGCATGCTGAAACCCTCTAACGGAATGGCAGCAATGTCGGAAAAAAATATTAATAAAGCGGTTCTACGGTCAAAGGGGGACGGAGATGCAACTAACGGAGACCGATAACACAGAGTACAAACGGAAGGTCACCGACAACATTGAAAAATCGGTGGTCAGCTTCCTGAATGCTTCAGGCGGGGAGATACACATAGGTATTGATCCGAACGGTACAGTGTACGGTGTTGATGACTATGATGAAGAGATCCGGAAGTTCAACGACAGGGTAAGAACTAATATAACACCGTCAGCCCTAGGTTTATTTACCGTGACCCCTAAAATGGGCAGCAACGGTAAAGTTTACTTCGTCGTTAAGATCGCCAGCGGTTTTGAGAAGCCGTATTATATAAACGAATTCGGTATGTCGCCGAAGGGCTGTTTCATCAGAACGGGGACGCAATCATCACCAATGACGCAGACGATGATCGATACGTTGTACACAAAACGTTCCCTTCATACGCTTAAGAATACTGTATCCCCGCGTCAAAAACTGACATTCACGCAGTTGAAGATATACTATGACGGAATGGGATTCTCAACCGAAAATGAGAATTTTCTGGAAAACCTTGATCTATATACCGATGACGGTAAGTTCAACTATCTTGCGTATCTGATGGCCGATAACAACGCCGTCTCCGTTAAGATCGCACGTTACGCTGATACTGATAAAGTAGTAATCTTGCAGAAAACGGAATGCGGCGAATGTTCATTACTGAAAGCAACGTACACGATGCTCGCTGCGCTTGATATGTATAACGAAACAGCAGTTGAGATAACATATCCGAAGCGCATAGAAACCAGACTCGTGGACAAACTTGCTTTGCGTGAAGCAGCGATCAACGCCATTGTTCACAATGATTACATCAAAGGCGCCTATCCTGTCGTCGAATTCTATTCCGACCGTGTGGAAGTAACGTCATCCGGAGGATTGCCTACAGGTCTTGAAAAAGAAGAGTTCTTCAGAGGAAGATCACATCCGCGCAACCGCGAGATAATGCGCATATTCAAGGACATGGATCTGTGCGAACAATTGGGTTCGGGGATGAAAAGGATCATGAAAGTATACAGCCCTGAAGACTTTGAGATATCGACGAACTTTGTTGTTGCGTCCTTCAAGTACGATGAGCATGCGCTCAAAGTGATGAGCGGTTCAGAGAAAGTTACGGAGAAGTACGGGAAAAGTTCGGGAAAAGTTCGGGAAAAGTTCGTTACAATGTCTGCAACAAAAAAACGCATGCTTGAAATGATATCCGAGGACAATACAATCACTACAGATGCGATGGCCAGAGCAATTGGACTGACAGTACGGGCAGTAGAAAAGAACATTAAACAATTGAGAGACGCAGGCATACTCGAACGTAGAAACGGGGGGCGTAGCGGTTATTGGATGATAATCGAACAGTGACAGCACAATTCAACCTTTTAATGGAATAATATGAGTGCGGACGCCGGGATTCGAACCCGAGTTCTAAGCTTGGCAAGCTCAAGTGATAACCAGCTACACTACATCCGCTTTTCAGGCTGGGGAACCCATCGTTAAATATAAAGTTTATCACA
>WQXR01000082.1 GCA_009784745.1 Methanomassiliicoccaceae archaeon
ATAGGTCTGCGGAGAGGTTTTAACAGATTGCCGCTATATCTCCAACCGACCTGTGTTTCCTGCGTTGTGGTAAACTCAAGAACCACAGGTCACGATTTAAGTTTAGGCAGATTTTTCAAAATTCATCGATCATTTTACAGGTTCCCACTTTTCAAGTTCGTTCACTTTCGATAGTGTCGAACCTCTGCGTATCTCTTCACGTGTCCTGTTCTCACGTTCACGGACATCAAGCGACCTGTTGGCGACCTCGACGGCAACCTCTTTCGGAACAACGATGAGACCGTTCTCGTCGCCTATTATCCAGTCGCCAGTTCTTACCGTCTGGTTGCATATCGTTACTTCAATGCCTATGCCGCCGTATCCCTTTGCTTCGCCCGCATTGGGTACCACATGCTTAGAGAACGACGGAAATCCTGCCGCTTTGATGTCGTCGATATCACGTATCGCACCGTCGATGACAACACCCCGAACACCTACGACCATCGCGGACTCGCTTGCCAATTCACCCCAGACGGCAACATCCCCTCCGCCGACGGAAATGACGATGACGTCGCCGTCAACCGCTTTGTCAATTGCTTCAACGGGCTTCGCCCAGTCGCCGTTAGCGGTTTGAACGGTAAGAGCGCGGCCGACCATCTTCTGTCCTTCCGCCAGATGCGGTACAAGACCTTTGATAACGCCCTGTTTATGGTACGCATCCGATATGTTCGGCGTTGAAACACGCGAGAACGCCTCGAAAAGATCGCTCTCACTGTATTTTTTTGCAAGATCGGTGTTCACCTTCACGCCGGACATCGCTTTCTTCACGTTCTTTGCGGCGCCGGTTATATCGTTCGTTTTTATTATTCCGCCGCCAACGATGATTATTGATGCACCCGCGTCAACGTACTCGGTGGCGGTCGCAGCGGTTATCCCGCCAGCAACGGCAACAGGTATCGATAACGATGAAACGACCTTTTTCAAAAGTTCCGTGTTCGTTCCTTCACCGCGCATCTGCTGATCTATTCCCATATGCAGGCAAACGTATGAAACGCCCATCTTCTCAACGGCAACGGAACGTTTGACGATATCGGGAACATTAAGCATATCGACCATTATCTCCGCGCCGTATTTTCTCGCCGCCATGACCGCTTCGGAAATTGTGGAATCGTCCGCAAGACCCATCACCGTTATTATATCCGCGCCGGCCTTCGCAGCGATCTCAACTTCAAAAGAACCGACATCCATTGTTTTTGTATCGGCAATTATCTTTTTCCCGGGGAATTCACGGCGAATGGTACGCAAAGATTCCGAACCCTCGCTTTTTATCAAAGGCGTACCGACTTCTATCCAATCGGCTCCGCCGTCAACGGATTCATGAGCGATCTCGATACTTCTGCGAAGGTGCATAAGGTCCAAAGCGATCTGCAGAACGGGCCACATGTTCCGCTAATCACGATATCAATCTAAAATCTTTCCCAAGGATGCGTTCTTCACCGCCTTGACGTAAAATGACCTTCCGTGTGTGATATATATCAATTCGGTTCCGAATCCGGCCTTTTCCAAAGCGTCCGTTAACTCGTGTTCAAGATATTTTTTATAGTTTTCAGCGGAACTCAACCGATCGAGCATCTGTTTCGTGTAACACACAATAATAAGAACACCGCCGTCCCTGAGTTTTGAGTGTATCTCTTCAATGCCGGCATTCAGATCATTCCAGAAGTAAGTGGTGTTTATTGTGTAAACAACATCGAATCCATTCTCGAACGGTATCTCTTCAACAGACGCTTTAGCAAGCGTAAGCCGTCCGCCCGCCACATATTTTTTGTTCTTCTTGCCTGCGAGTCTCACCATATCGTCGGAAATATCGATCCCAAAGAACTTTGAATCAGTATTTTTCAGAAGTTTCTTCAGCATATATCCGTTGCCGAATCCGATATCCAGAACATCAAGGCCGTTACCGACCTCGTTTAGAACGGCGTTGTAAAGAGGGCCGTTCATGCGGTTCATGATGAACGTTACGAACCTTCCGGCGATACCGGAAGGGTTACCGAACTGTTTGCCCAAACGCCGACCCATGTTCACATGATATCGTAAGCACTGTTTAATCCTGTCGTGCACGGAAAGCCACTCAGCTCGCCCGTCTGTCATCATTATCAGCACAATAACGATCATCATCGTGGCATCACGGCAATGCGCGGATGACATAATAATCATTTTGCACGGGAACCGATAAAAAAATGTTTAATCATTGCAAGCGATAGCGCAGCGATAAGATGTTCGGAAAAAAGAAGCCAAAGGAGAACGTCGAGAAAAAAGTATCCGTATTGTTCGTAGATGAGAACAACGATCTGCAGTCGCAGATAGCCGAATATTTTTTGGTGAGATTTTACTCAGACATATACGAGGTACGGAGCGCCGGACCGAAGCATGATTTCATTGATTGCGATCTGATATCGGTGATGTATCAGAACGGCCACGACATAAGGAAGGCGGCATCAAAGGATTTCAACGCGTACAGTATGTTAACGGAGTACGATCATGTTGTCTTCTTACAGCAGGAAACATACGACCGCATACACGAAGCGATACCGTTCAAAGGGAAGCAGACCGTAAAGGACTTCGGGAAAAGATCCGATTTCAAAGCAACGGATGATATGGAACTGGTACAATGCTATCTTGATCTTATGGATAATGTTGCTCAGTGGATAAAGGAGACGTTCTCTTCGCCGGAGAACATCTGATCCGGAGAACGGTAAATGATACGCATACTCGTTCATGATAAGGGACAGTGCGACCCCAAAAAATGCACAGCGAAACGTATGATAAAATTCGGGATCGCGAAAAGCGTTGAATTACGGGGGATACCCAAAGGATCGATAATCCTTTCACCGTTCGCGGAACAGGCATTGTCGCCTGCGGATCGTCCGCATGCTATGAAGCACAGTCTCGTCGTAATGGATCTCACATGGTCGAACATCGATGATATGCCGAAGATGAAAGCAATGAACGAACGTTCGTTACCTTTTCTGATCGCCTCGAATCCGGTGAACTGGGGCAGACCTATGGAACTGAACAGCGCAGAAGCGGTCGTCGCGTCGCTGATGATACTCGGCGAGAAGGAACAAGCAACAGAGATAACAAAAAGATTCGGCTGGGGTGAAGAATTCATAAGACTGAACGGAGAGATGCTCTCCGATTACTCGAAAGCGGCGACGAGCACAGATGTCGTACGCATACAGAACGAATATCTTGAAGCGATGAAAAGATAATGCCGATCTATGTTCATCGGGTAAAGGAACATTTTTATCACGTCCCGCCTTATCGACGCGCTGATGCTCGGAGATATAATACGCGTTGTTTGGCTGGTGTTCGGTAACGACAGGTTAGCGACGGCGGAGATAGAAAAACGACTGGAAGAGCAGTTCAACTACCGATGTCCCGACGATTTCGCCAAAACACTGACGAAATTGAAACAGGCGGGATTCGTCAAAGGCGAAGTTTCGGTGGAAAAGGGCGGATGGGTCTGGTGGGTGGACGATGAATGCAGATCATCTGATCTTTCAAAAATAATGTAGGCGCGCATTTCATATACATTCCAAGCATGTATGCCGAGGGGAATATGAGTTTCAAGGAAGAGGAGGTACTAGCAGGATGGGAGGACATCTTTGCTAAAAAATACCGGCTTAAGATATCGGAGGTAGCGGACCGCTACCCTGATAAAAGAAGTATCTCCGTTTCGTATAACGATATTGATGAATACAATCCGGATCTGGCGATGTTCATCATGGACCGTCCCGACAAGTGTCTGGCGCTCGGACGGAAAGTAATAAAGGGTCTGATGCCGCCGGTGTGGGACACCAAAGGCGAAATTAACATAAGAATAACGGAACTTCCAAGGGATCGCCGCGTTGAGATAAGGGGATTGAGGCAGGAACATCTCCGCAAATTCGTTTCCGTTGAAGGATTGGTAAGAAAAGTAACGTCGGTAAAGCCGAGAATGACAAAGGCGCTGTTCAGATGTGCGAAATGCGACGCCGAGATGTGGATAGACCAGCACAGGATGAGGATGCGCAAGCCGTCGTTATGCACAAGTGCCGACGGAAGCTGCAACAAAAGCGGAGCGGCACAATTCATTTTGATGGATGAAAGAAGCATCTACGTAGATACGCAGAGAATTGAGATCCAAGAATCACCGGAAGGATTACGCGGCGGGGCGCAGCCCGAACGCATAACGGGATATCTGGAGGACGATCTCGCAGGAATGGTATTTCCCGGGAACAGAGTGATACTCAACGGAATTGTACGTCCGGTGCAGAAAGGAGAAAAGGATGATTCGCTTGTTTTCGAAACATTCATCGAAGTTCATTCCGTAGAATTCGAACAGCATGAGTATGATGAGATACAGATAACGGAAGAGGACGAGATAAAGATACGGGAGATATCAAAGAATCCCGATTTCTTCCGTGATCTGGTGCGTTCGATATCGCCGACGATATACGGCCTCGAAACAGAAAAGGAAGCGATCGCTCTGCAACTGTTCGGCGGCACCCAAAAGGAAATGGATGACGGTACGATAATAAGAGGGGACATACACATACTTCTTGTCGGAGATCCAGGAGTTGCGAAATCTCAATTGTTAAGATACATGAGCCAGATCGCTCCCCGCGGAATATACGCATCCGGAAAATCCGCGTCCGCGGCAGGATTGTGCGTTCACGGTGATACGCTCATACAAACGAACACCGGAGAGGTAACGATAAAAGAATTCGTCGAAGAGAGAATGACCTCCCCGGAAGAATACAGACCCGGGATACTGAGACAGAACGTGTCCGGCGACATGACAGCGTCAGTAACGGATAACGGCTTTTTGAAAGGGCTGCCGATAACGTACGTATGGAAGATAAGGACCCCTCCGTTTCTTGTGGAGATAGTAACAAAAAATGACGATCGTCTTCTGCTCACAGAAGAAACAAAGATAATGGCCGGCGACAGTTCAAAAATAGACTGGATCGAAGCACGTGAAATAAAGAAAGGAATGCTCGCGATGGTCTCCTCCGGAGAAAAGATGATATTGAAAGCGACCGAAATAAAAGAGGTCAACAAGATATCTGGTGATTTGCCGGAACACGTTTATGATCTGACGGTGGATCAGGCGCATTCGTTCTTAGGGAACGGCTTCGCCGTTCATAACACCGCAGCCGCGGTGAAGGATGATTTCGGCGACGGAAGATTCACGCTGGAAGCAGGTGCGTTGGTACTTGCGGACAAAGGATTGGCATGTGTTGACGAACTTGATAAGATGACAGA
>WQXR01000083.1 GCA_009784745.1 Methanomassiliicoccaceae archaeon
TATCTCGGATGATCCTTCGGAATGTTCACGCACTTGTGAGTGACGTCGTTATACATATTATTGCCGACGCGCGCAAGGGTAAGATTACATATTACCGCGCTGTTCCGCGTTCATGGGCAATGTACGCATCATATTGGTATGTCCGAAGACCGAGGGCAACGTAGGAGCGATCGCCAGATCGATGGCCAATTTCGATCTTGATGAACTTTATCTTGTCGACCCGTGTGATATAGGCGATGATGCATATCGCCGTGCAAAGCACGGTTCCCATATCCTGAAGGATGCTGTGACCGTGAGTTCGTTGAAAGAAGCGACAGAAGGTTGTTTCTTTATTGCCGGTACAAGCGGTATCGTAACGAAAGGAGAGAACAATTACGTCAGGGTTCCGATATCAGTTTCCGAATTCGCCGAACGTATGAACGAATATGATGAGAAGATCGCAATACTCTTCGGGCGCGAAGATATTGGTCTGTTACAGGATGAACTGGCACAATGTGATATCCTGATCACAATACCGGCAAGCGACACATACCCTATACTGAATCTTTCTCATGCGGCAACGATCGTGATGTATGAACTTTCGCAGTGCGTTGCGTCACATCCTACACCTGCAGACACCGAAGAAAAAGAGAGAATATTCTCTTTCTTTGACGAACTTCTCGATTCAATTGATTATCCGGAACAGCGAAGAGGAACAACATCGGTAATGTTCAGGCGGCTTATCGGACGGGCCGTTCCGACAAAATGGGAATACAACACAATTCTCGGTGTCTTCGGTGATGCATCCAAGATCATAAAGAAGCAAAAATGATAAACGCGGAAGGATCAAACCGGAACGAACATCAGCAGCCTCATGCCGCGGTCTTCCCTGCCTTGTATGAATGTCGGTATCATTCCCGTACTTTCAAGAATTTTATTTTCTATGATCTCATGACCGCCGCCGGGTATGTTGCCGGTGACGAATATCAGCGGCTGCGATATTGCCGGATGATCCATCATGATCCCGTTCGATAAAATATCGGCGATCTTTCCGACTTTGTAACCTTCCGCGAAAGATGCTGTAAATGTATTATCCTTCATCATCGCAAATACTTCGTTATCTGCAACGAACATCTCCGTCATTCCGATGAATGTTTCGCATACCATCTGGTCCAGCACACTGAACGCCTCTCTCGCGCCGAGCATCGGATCCTTCTTTGCGAGCATATCACCATCCAGCAACAGAAGGATGTCGCACGCTTTTTTTATCTCCGGCACCGAATCAAATGCCTTTTTCCTTCTTTCAGATTCAAATGACATCGGTATCGTTGCTATTGTTACAACACGAGAGCCGTTACGTTTTGCCATATTGCCTATGATTTCCGATGATCCCGTTCCCGTTCCTCCGCCCAATCCGGTGAAAATGAGAATGTCATGATATCTTCCGATGTGTTCGCCTATGACATCTTCCGCTTCCTTCGTAAGCGACCTTCCTTTTTCGATGTCGCCGTTGCATCCTTCCGCCGATCCCGTGCCTAAAAGTATGCGTTTGTTCGACCTGGACCTTACAAGACCTTTGCTGTCTGTGTTTATCGTCAAAATGTCAACGTTCGACATCCTTCCCAGTCGATTTACGATGTTACAGCCGCTTCCTCCGCACCCTATCGCCAATGTTCCGTTCGGTCCGCTAACTTTTTCCTTCTTCCCGAAGAATTTGAGCATCTATCATCACGACTCCTGGGTGTGGTCACTGCTTCGGCTGTGAGAGCAGTTAGCGTAAGCAACCTATTTTAAAACACTTTTGCCTCCATACGCGCCCGAACTGCACTGTGTGGTGGGGACGGAGTGAAACCATTACCAATATGTTTATAATGGTACAAACATCGTTCGCATATCATGTATATCAAGACGATTGAAGATATGCACAAGTGCAATCTTGAACTTCTTTTGGACTTCGATACGCTTTGTAAAAAGAATAACATAGGGTATTTCATTGCTTACGGAACATTGATCGGAGCGGTGAGGCATAAGAACTTCATTCCCTGGGATGACGACCTGGATGTGATTCTATTGAGAGAGGAGTATGAAAAACTCTGTGCGCTACCTGAGAGTAAGTACCCTGAACACCTGAGATTGTTCAGATTTTCGCGTGCGCCTCCCGCCGATAATGTGGATGTCGTTGCAGATCTGAGGCATGAATGTGTCAGGGAGAGTTTTCAGTCTTTCAAGTACCCCACCATTGACATATTCGTGTTTGATTATTCGCCGAGGAGACTGAAACACAGGTGGCTGACCTGGAAGGTCTATGTAATGGCAAAAGGATACCGTGTGCTTGAAAAGATCGACCGAATGCCGAAATCTGTAAAGGATCTGGCACGCACGTTTCTTGAGAGGGCGTATCAAAGATATGCGCTTCTCCCGAAATGCGTCAACGGGAGATCTCTGTATCTGTCGAACGGTACAATCCCGCACGCGGGCCTCAAAAAATACAATTCGTCCTGGTTCAACGATACGACCTTACTAAACATACGCGAGTCAAATTTTCCGGCGCCCATCGGTTACGATAAATTCTTAAAAAGTTTTTACGGGGACTATATGAAACTTCCCCCGAAAGAGGCACAAACGGCAATACATTATTCTTTTGAACAGGATAGGTAGCTCCAGGTCGCTTGAGTACTTCTCAAGCCTTACGTTCTTCAGATAGGAGAGTGGTCAAACAACTTTCAAACGTGCTCTTGTGTATTCTCTTACGGCATCGCGTATCGCATCGTCCAGCGATATCGACTCACCGTCCTGAACGAGTGTTTCCAATTCCATTACCTTCGACCGGGGAAGTTCCACTACAACTTTGTTGACGCTTCCGGCCGGAAAACGTATACTCAAAAATGATTCCAACGATTCGCGTATGACGTCGGACACGCTTGAATATTCTCCGCTGTCCACGAGTTTCTGTATCTGTTCCGCCATATCTGACGGCAATCTTACGGTAATGCGTTCTGTTGAGTTCATGTTCATCCGCGTCTGCTTTCTGTCTGACGGAACAACACATAACGCCCATATAACACATGGTACGGATACATCCGCAAACGAAGAATCCTTAATATACGAAGTATATACACGACTATGATAAGACAGATAATCCGTATAGATCGCGAAAAATGCGACGGATGCGGCCTTTGCGCTGATGCATGTCATGAAGGTGCGATAGCGATGGTCAACGGAAAGGCGAAACTTGTGCGTGAGGATCACTGTGACGGCCTCGGAGATTGCCTTCCGTCGTGTCCGTCGGGTGCAATATCATTCGTAACAAAAGATACGTTACCGTTCACCATTGAGGATGATCCGATACAGATAATGAAAAAACCGACAACGCACGAATGTGAATGTATCTCTAAAGTGAAGAGCGGGCCGGAAGGGGAGATGACCAGATGGCCCATACAACTGAAGTTGGTACCGTTAGACTCTCGGTTCCTTAAGGATGCGGACATTCTGATAGCAAGTGACTGCACAGCATTCGTTGCCGCCGATTTCCAAAATAAGTACAAAAAGGATCGTGTACTGCTCATCGGCTGTCCGAAACTTGACAAGGAGGATTACGGGCAGAGGATAGCGGAGATAGTAAGCAAGAATAACATCAGATCGGTCTCGTTGGTAAGAATTGATATTCCGTGCTGCAGCGCAATGGGAAGAATGGTAAGAGAAGGGATAATGTTAAGCGGAAAGGATGTTCCGCTTGAAGTTACCGTTCTTACGACCGACGGAACAGAAGTGAAACAATAGACGTTCGCATCTGTTAACGAGATATGAGATACAATTAACGGCGTTTCCGCAAAACTTTTAAATATTTTGTAGTATAGAAAGGATAGGAGATATAACAATGGATACGACACGGCCTAGGAAGCCTCCATGCCGGATACGATCCATTATCTTCTAACCTTGACCGGGGTCGCATTCATGAAATTCACGGAACCTCAGATACAACGGCTGAAAGAATTCGGAGATGTGTTCTACGAGATGGAATTTGCATCCGCCGATGAAAGAGAAAGAGCATTTTCAGAACTGTTCTCGGAAATGACGGCAAAGAACGATCGTCTGATAAACAACCTCATAGCAAGGCCGAGAAGGCATATGCTGGCAAAACTGGAAACGGATCTTGCGGAAATGCTCATGAACGAAGGATTCGTTGAGGTCAGGACACCATTGATCATGTCCGTATCTTCGCTTAACAAAATGGCAATAACGGAGAATTCCGAACTTTACAGACAGGTTTTCAAAATAGACGAGAAAAGATGCCTCCGGCCGATGCTTGCGCCTAATTTGTATGCTGTGATGCGCAAACTCCGTGACAGAACGAAAGGTCCTGTCAGAATATTCGAGGTAGGATCGTGCTTCAGAAAGGAATCCAGAAGCAGCAACCATCTCGAAGAGTTCACAATGCTGAACTTCGTCGAACTCGGTCCGGAAACAGAACCGACAAAAAGATTGAAAGAGCTGATAGCGAAGATCATGTGTTCCGTCGGCCTTGATTATAAGATAATAACGGAATGTTCGGAAGTGTACAAAGAAACAACGGATGTTGAAGTTAACGGAATTGAAATAGCATCGGGAGCGGTCGGACCGCATGTTCTGGATCATGCGCACGACATACACGAACCATGGTGCGGAGCAGGGTTCGGATTGGAAAGATTGCTTATGGAAATGATGAAAAAACGCAACGCGAAGAAGGTCGGAAGAAGTCTCACATACCTGAACGGCGCAAAACTGGATGTTATGTGATATCATGTCCGCTGCGTATGATATGATATTTGACAGGGCATCGGAAGGGAGAGGGCTCGACAGAGATGATATTAACGCGCTTCTGTCAATTGAGGATACCAAAACATTGGAACGCTTGTTCGAGACCGCGAATGCTGTTAAGATAAAACGTTTCAGAAAAAGGGTGTTCACATACGGTTTCGTGTACTTTTCCACCTTTTGCAGGAATAATTGTTCATTTTGTTATTACAGACGCGAGAATCGTATCGAAAGGTACAGAAAACCGACTGATGAGATAGTACGTTCATCAGAGGATCTGGAGGACAGCGGAGTGAATCTTGTTGATCTGACAATGGGCGAGGATCCCGTCATGCACAAGAACGATCATGAAAAATTGATAGAGATAATTGAA
>WQXR01000084.1 GCA_009784745.1 Methanomassiliicoccaceae archaeon
ACGACCCAGAGATTCCATCAGGACGGTTCGGGATTGGACTTCCACAACGGTCAACTGTACGTGGTGGACAACAAAGGAACGTTCTGGATATTGGACGTAGCTCTGGACGGAACCTTGTCATTCGTACCTGGTTTCGAGAACGGGAAACGCCCGAATTTCAAGAGCGTTTCAAGTGCTAACGGACCGGACATCGAAGGCATCACGGTCGATGCGGACGGATTCGTTTATTTCGCTTCCGAGCGTGATAACAGCAACAGTAGCGTGAATTGGAACGTGATCTTAATGGTGGACCCATGGGCGGCAGGAACGAACCTGACGGCGATAAAGGAATGGGACATTACGAATGCCCTTCCCGCCGTTTCGGCGAACCTGGGCATCGAAGCGATCGAGTGGATCTCGAACGATGACGTTGCGGGTAAACTCTGGGACAAGAATACAAACGCTCCGTTCGATCCTACAGATTATCCGGATGCGATCGCGGACGGTGTGTTCTTTGTAGCTATGGAGTACAACGGACACGTGTATGCGTTCGTTCTGTACGACGATGAGACGTTCGTGATGATAGCGGACATCGACAGCAAACTGGGCGGTGCGATGGCACTGGATTTCGATACGTACGAACAGGTCCTCTGGGTCGTGGCGGATGACGGATTCGGTAACCTCGCAGCAAAGATAACGTTCACGGGCGAACCTACCGTGGGCCTTATACATGTAAATCCTCCCAGTGGTCTGGATGCCAGCCGTAATTACGAAGGATTCGCGATCGCGGACGCCAGTTATACGGTGAACGGGCAGAGACCGGTATATCGTATCGAGGACGGCCCCTCATCCAGGACACTGGCGATCGGAAGCATTGCATGCGACTACCAGGTTCTGACGTACGAGATAGTTCTCGATCCATCCGGTGCCAGGAACTTCGGTTCCGTGGTACATGGATACGGAGCGCAGACCCCGCACACTGTGACCGTGAACAGCACGGGCACCGGAGCGACGGGCAACCTGAACATCGCCATCTCGGGGGCGAACGCATCAAGCTTCACTCTGAACAAGACGTCCATAACGGACGTTGCGGCAGGAGGAAGCAATACGTTCACAGTGTCTCCAGTAACGGGACTTGCAACGGGAACGTACAATGCGACTGTCACGGTAAGCGGCGATAACGTCGTATCCAAGACCTTCACCGTGAGTTTCACGGTGACCGCAGCGGACACGACCGCCGGCATTCCCGAAGACAGTTCCGACGACGGAGGAAGCAACACAATGTTATATGTCGCCGTCGGCGTAGCGGTAGGGTTGGGCATACTCGGTATGGCGTGGTTTGTCTTCTTCAGACCCTGAAGCAAGCAAGCGGACAGTAAAACGCCGCCCGTCATACGGGCGCACCTTATCAGGCCGGCCGATGACCGCATCGGCCGGTCAAACACATTTTTTCTGACTGGAGGAAGCGGACGGCCCCAATCATCTTTTGGATAATCGAGAGAGAATAAGCTTGAATGCCGTTAGAGGAACATGGTCATATAAAG
Organism: Methanomassiliicoccaceae archaeon; assembly: GCA_009784745.1. Classification (GTDB taxonomy): domain Archaea; phylum Thermoplasmatota; class Thermoplasmata; order Methanomassiliicoccales; family Methanomethylophilaceae; genus Methanomicula. Next base: position 1,524 of record WQXR01000084.1, read on the forward strand.
AGGATAATAGATTACTCCGTCAGCACCTGTTTCCACGTTATTTTTGCTAAGGACGATCCGCCGATCCAGTTTCCATTCTGTATTTCTGCCGGCGCGGTCTAGAGAAGAGTGTCTTTTGTAATGTTTCCCCGATTTTACTTCTATTATCGATGTCCCTTTGTTCTCCATGAACAGAAAATCAAGTTCGCAGCGGCTGTCTTTGTCGTAGTAATAAAGCGGCAGATCCTTCTTGCAAGAGCCGCACCGACGGCATTCTCAGTGATGCCGCCTTCATTCACCGATATGTCTCCGGAAAGCAGAAGGGGCTGTATGCCGTTCATACTCTGTGCGCACAAAAGCCCCGTGTCCAGCATGTACAATTTGTACAGATTCCGCTTTTCGCTGAAACTCAGCGGCGGTTCCAAAGAAGTGACGTTGAAGCAATTATACGATATTCCCGCCTCAGTCAGCCACATGGACGCATTCTCGTACTTCTTCGCGGTCGTTCCGTTCCCCAGATCGGCAAGGATGAAACGTTTGTTCTTTTTGTTCAGTTGTTCGGGTATTGCGTCGAACATCTTCTTTACCAGGATCTTTTCGTTCCCTGAATACTTGGCTATGTCGTCGCGGTAACTGTTCAGTATGCTTTTCTGCACTCTCAGGGTCTCGGCAAAGTCGTCATTCTCAATGAATGTCTTAACCGCCGCAGGCATCCCGCCCACGACCAGATATTCGTGATATGAACGCATTATCTGTTCGTGCAGGAACGGATCGACCTCTCTGACGTGAACATATGCGTCGCGCAGTTCCTCGACCACCTCGGCAGATATTCTTTTGGCCCACAGGAATTCCTCAAAATCCAAGGGATACATGCTCAGCTGTTCTTCAAAGCCGACGGGGTAGGACGAGACCTCTTTGTAATTGATGCCCAGCAGCGACCCCGATTCGATGTAATCGAATCGCCCGTCCTCCACCAAGAACTTGATCGCCGTCCTCGCCTGCGGGCAGCTTTGTATCTCGTCGAAGAACACAAGCGTCTTGCCTTCTTCGAACGGACCTAAGCCCATTGCGGACAGTTTTAAGATTATTGTCCGGGCGTCCAGATCGCCGTCGAATGCTTTTTTCACGGAAGGTTGTTTTTCAAAATTTATTTCTATGAAGTTCTTATAATTCTCTTTGCCGAACTCTCGTACGATGAATGTCTTTCCGACCTGTCTTGCTCCTTTTATGAGCAATGCTAACCGGTTCTTTCCGTTCTTCCATTCCAGCAAACGGTCCAGTATCTTCCTTTTCAGCATGGCCGCCTTCCTTTCCTGCATAGGTCAATAAACTTATTGCATATTAAAAAGTGCCGTTTCTTAAACTTATTGCAAGTTATTTTTGCCATTTTTTCAACTTATTGCAGTTTAAAAAGTACCATTTCTTTAACTTTTTGCATATTGAGACTTTCACACCCCGTATATCTCCGCAAGCGTGATGAGCCGCACCGATGGATCTTGTTCAGCCTCTTTGATGGCGGCAGAGGTGAAACCGGACCTCGAAAAGAGGTAGTAATATTTCTTCTTGAAATCCGGGAAAAGCTCTGCTTTGCGTTTTATCTCTTTCAGCACAGAGAGATCTACGGGGTCGGACCACCATTTGCATTCGCCGAATATTGCTTCTTTGCCGCTGAACGCGATGATGTCCACCTCTTCCGGTTCCTTTGTTTTCGGATTGCCTCCCCACCAGTCTCCGATGTTCTTGATCCTGACGGGGAGGCCCTTCGCATAATTGATCAGATACTGCCTGCATATATCTTCGAAGACAAACCCCATATACTGATTGATCTTCGGTTCCACTTCGTTCTTGTAAACAAGTTCGGCCTTTCCGGCCATTATCTGCGAAATATTGTCTGGAATAAAACTGTACCAAAAATTGAAAAGGTTGTCTTTCAGATAATACAGGGTCTTGTTCTTCATGTTGCCGTACACGGGGGCCTTTTTTCCGGCTATCTTCAAAGAGAGGAGAACCGACATATATTTTGAACATACCGCATAGTTCAGGAGGGTCTTGTTCGCAATGTCGCTGAGGCGCGACGCGCCGCCTGCTATTGCCGAGATTATTGCGTTGTATGTTGCCGGTTCCCGCAACTCCTGTTTCAGAAGGTTGGCGGGTTCCTCGAACAAATAGCTTGTTGTGTCCAGGATGTTGCTGACTATCGAATTGCCTATGTCGCCGTCATTTTTGATCGCAAGTTTGTTTATGTAATGGGGAATGCCGCCCGTTATGCCGTAAATGACCGCATTGCTTTCAGGGGATAGATGAGGATGCGCCTCCGCCGCTTTCAGATAGCTGAGCGGTTCGAGTCTGAATTGTGCCGTCCGACGTCCGTATAGCGGACTCTTTTGGCCGAGGACCTGATTCTCCATGAACGACATGGACGACCCGCAAAGTATCATGAATATGTTCGTTTTCGAGAACTTGTGGTCTGTCAGATGCTGAAGAACGCTTTGCACGGAGCTGTCGGCGGCGGCAAGATATGGAAATTCGTCTATAACGAACACGAACCGTTCCTTTTCGGCTGCTTCTGATATTTTTGTGAACGCGTCGTCGAAACTTGCATATTCAGAATCGACAGAACTGTCGGGATAAATGAATTTGTTTATCGTATTGGAAAACACTTTCAGATTCTTTTCGGCGGTGGACTCCAGCGCGGGAAAGAATAGTGTTCTCTTTCCCTTGCAGAATTCGTTTATGAGTGTTGTTTTTCCCACGCGGCGGCGTCCGTATACGACAACTAACTGATGCTCGCCCGTGTCATAAAGGGAATTCATTTTTTTCAGTTCCTGCTCCCGCCCGTAGAACATGACATAAACCTCTACTCACGATATATTATCTTACGAGTATATGTAACTGCTTATCCAAATTGGGGTGTGAAACAGCGAAAATGGAAAGAAAACGGAAGATGTTTTTGTTATAATCTCAGAGCAGATCTTTCATCACGCGTGCGGCCCTGGCGTCGATCGTCTCGATGCCTGTGACCTTGCTTGCGTACTCTGTCAGGGCGTTTATGTCCGAACGCTCTATGCAGTCGAGCTTGAACTTGCGCGTACCGGCCATGAGCTGCTTCAGTCCTTCGCCGATGCGGTCATGCCAATACGTGTAAAGTCCGACCGACCCCCACGGGATATCGGTTCCGAGCTTTGCATCCGGACGCAGTTTCTGAACATCTGCGGAAGAGATGAAGAACTTCTCCGGTTCATTCCCGTACTGCCCGCTGAAGCTGGCCGGAAGTTTTCCTTCCTTCGCCAACTTCACAAAGTTCTCGCCCTTCATCACCGCAAGTATCGGGGTTCTTGCCATTGCGATGGATTTCACTATCGGCCCGTCGCCGAGATCTGACATCGCCATCGCCTTGTACATCTGCGTTTCGTTGACGAAACCGCCTGCGAAGGATATGTCGGGAATGAATTTTCCTTTCTTCTTCAGGATCCTTGCGCATTCGACGACCTGTGCGCACAGATGCACCGTGGGGGTGCTCATCTCGTTCATCATCGGGACGGGTGACATTCCGG
>WQXR01000085.1 GCA_009784745.1 Methanomassiliicoccaceae archaeon
AACTTAAACTCCCACGCCGTCGCCAAATAATGCGCCGCTTTTAGTATCCGATCTTCCTTGGACATCCCTTCTCTGTTCAGATAACCAATAAAACGTTCCCGAAAGCCTTCGTTCATCTCTGAGATACGTTCATCAAATTCATTGAGAACAAAATCATTCATCTCCTTTTCCTTCTCTTTCACGATCCTGTGAAATAACTGAGGCTTAAGGTCTGTCAGTATCATTCTTCTGATGAACGAAAAAATTGAATGCTCTATCAATTCTTTCCAATTGATCTTTTCATTCTTTTGTGATTCGAATTTTGCAAGCACCCATGCTATGACCATTTTGTGCGCCTGCTTATCCAGTTCCGTGAATGCCGTCGGTCTGAGATGATCGTTCCATCTCTGAAGATTGGCCGCATCAAAAAAACTGTATATCAGACTCATGTCCATTGCTTTGCGCATATCCATTCATCCGAAGGAATAAGGGGCGTTCTGCCCCTGAATTATTTTACGGAGTGATCACAATGACCTGTTTATGGCACCGATCATCTGTGCTACCTGAACGAGTCCGGATGCTTCGTCGCCACCGATCAGACCTTTGAGTCCGTCGATCCTTCCTTTGTATCCGGCCGCGTTGGCTGGTTTTATCTTACCTGCCTTTTCCCTCGCATCAACGATCTCAACGGCCTTCGCCATTGCTATCCCGAGCTGTGTGTCACCGTACTGCGGTCCTTTCTTCGCTGCGCCTGGCACCATGCTGTATGCTGCATATTTTGTCTTGTCGATTTTGAACAGTTTGTCTAGGAATCCCATTCTCTCACCTCTCAACAGTTCCCAGACCCAAGTGAATGATGCCTGGTTCCCATTTACGGTCTATGCCGTATATCCCTTACGTATTTATAATACTTGTTGAAAGGTACATGTGTCAGCAGGAAAGGTTAAATCCTTGAATTTAGGGAGAATATCCGTTAATATGACACATCCATTAACGATAAGAACGTTCGCATGGATGTTCAAACAATATTATCCAGCATCTTTCCCTGTGTGAAAAGACATAATGATGAACATTCGCAGGCCGTATGATATGGGTGTTGTATCCATCGTTACCGTGCGTACGCTACTGAAAACCTAATATGCACGTAATCTATCGGCATGCACATGCGAATATCTCAGAGACTTCAGAACGCACCCCTTTCCGGAATAAGGAAGATGTTCGATCTTGCCGGTTCAGGTGCGATCAACCTCAGCATAGGAGAACCTGACGTACGCCCTCCCGCGGAAGCGCTGACAGGTATGAACAATGCTGCCGAGAAAGGCATGAACGGCTATGGTCCCACACCCGGGATACCTGCGTTGAGGGAAGCCGTTGCCGAAAGGTACGGAATTGAAACACATAACACAATGATAACGCCCAGCGGAACTACTGCGCTGATGATAGTGACGCAATCATTGATAGATCCGGGCGACGAAGCACTTGTACCGGACCCGGGATTCGTTGTGTACGGCCCCCATACAATGCTTTCAGGAGGTTTGTCCGTAAGTTACAAACTAACGGATGATGATTTCCAGCCTGATATTGACGATATTCAGCGGAAGATCACGAAACGCACAAAAGCGATATTCCTTAACTATCCGTCAAACCCCACGGGAGGTGTTCTCAGCGAAGCGTCGTTCAAAGCGGTGCGTGATATCGCAAAGGACAATGATATTGTCATTATCTCAGACGAAGTCTACGAACCGTTCGTTTACGACGGCGTTCACAGATCGTTCGTTTCAGTTGATGATTCCGTTGTGATCAACGGTTTCTCGAAGATGATGGCCGTCCCGGGATGGAGATTGGGTTTCATAACTGCAGGAAAAGAAATTATCACAGATCTTACGAAGATGCAGTATCATATGTGTGCCTGTCCTAATGTACCTGCTCAACATGGTGTGCTGAGCGCAATGCCGTCGGTCAACGGATATCTTAACGGCGTCAAAGAAATATACAGAAAAAGGCGTGATCTCATAACAAAGAGGATCAATGACATTAACGGAATGCACATGAACGCACCGAGAGGCGCGTTCTACGCATTCCCTAAATTCTCTTTTCCCTTAACGTCGGAAGAATTCGCGATGCGTTTGGTGAAGGAAGGATTAATATGCGTCCCGGGAACGGCGTTCGGTGAGAACGGCGAGAAGCATTTGCGTTTTTCATACGCTGCGGATGAGCATAAGATAAGTACGGGAATGGATATTCTCGAGAAAGTTGCAAATAATATCAAAGGGTGAAATATCACATGACAAAAAAGAAGAAAGAATCTAACGAAACGATAAATGACGTTCTCAGTGAAGAAATTGAGATACCTCTGGAAGAACAACTTTTCGGCAAGAACCCGAAAAGAACGCAGTTATTGAGGGACCTGTGGTTCGATCAGGTGGCGGAGCAGTTGGACGAAGAGAAGGATATGCCTGATGAGGCAAAACGTGAATTACTTTTCCTTATGACTGCTAACGCCGTTCTCGACATGGTAATGGATTCCGTACCTGAAGAAATGGCAGCCGACCTTTCGTATTTCATTGATAACATGATGGCAATGGCCGCCGTGAACCAAAAGTATGACGTTGATATATTGGAGGCATGCCACGAAACAATATCAAAAGTAAAACGCGAAGAATATGCAACAGACGAGGAATTCGAAGCCGCGGTCACGGACAAAGAAGAAAAATGGTGGATCACCGGCAAACAGCTGTTGGGCGGAAGAAGCCCCAACGATGCGGTAGCGGAAACACTCAGCAAATACGGACTGAACAGATGAATGCGATATCTGCATCCGCGCCGGGCAAGGTGATATTGCTCGGCGAACATGCGGTCGTCTACGGCAAGCCTGCCGTTGCCTTAGCGATAGACCGAAGAATTAAATGCACTCTTTCACCGGCAGCGGAAACAACGGTCAACGGAAGATCTTACGATCCCAGCAAACATCCGTATCTGGACCACATGATCAACTTGTTCTCAAGACCGGTACGTATAGAAACGGAAGGTTCCGTCCCTCCCGGTTCCGGATTGGGTTCTTCCGCAGCACTTTCCGTATCATTCCTTAAGGCGCTCAACGGAGTGATGGGAAATGATATCGATAACGAACGATTAGCGAATGATGCATTCATTACCGAATACACGGTACAGGGAAGAGCGAGTCCTCTGGACACGTCGGCCAGTACTCACGGGATGGGCATAGTTGTGAACGGTCCGGAAGATTCGGGCGAACATCTGTGGGATATCTCTAAGAACGAAAGCAAATGGTCTGTGCGCGATATCAGGATACCGGAGATGACATTGGTCGTCGGTTACACGGGGATACACGCGGCAACGGGGCCTCTTGTCGAAAAGGTCAGACGGTATAAGGACAAATGCGGCTTCGCGAAGGACGTTATCAACGATATCGGTAACCTTACAATTGAAGGTATCGGCGCTCTGAAGAAGAACGATATCGTACGTCTGGGTAATTTAATGACGCAGGATCACAGATCGTTATCGATACTCGGTGTATCATGCAACGAACTTAACAAACTTGTGAATGCTTCGCTTGAGTACTCATACGGCGCAAAACTCACCGGCGCAGGCGGCGGAGGGAGTATGATCGCTCTCACCGACAGACCGGAAAAGGTTTGCGAAGCTATTTCATTGCATGGCGGAACACCGTTCATTGTCAGAACGGGCGTGGACGGCGCAAGGAAGGAATGATCAGATCAGATCCTCGAACCCTTCCACCACTTGCGGATATTTCTCCTTTACCGCCTTCAGCAGATTGTGAACGTTGACTTCTCCGATATCGGAGTCGGCCATCATCTTCACGAGATCATCTAATATATCATCAGAAAGTTCCGCGAACCTCTCTTTTGCCATCCAGTTGCGGTACAGCTTATCTTCCATCCTGTCGCGCCACATCTTTTCATACGGCTTCAACGCATTCTTTGAGAAATCGCCGTTCTTTGCACATTCCGCTAAAACTTTACCGGCGTACATGCCGGATCTGCACGCATGTGCGATGCCGCCGCCCGTTATCGGATCGATTATCCTTGCGGCGTCGCCGACCAGTACCAAGTTATCGGCCGTTGCGTCATCCAGTCCGGGACATGTTGATACTCCCCCGCCGACTATCTCAATTATCTGACCATTCTTCAGCCTTTTGTCGTTCTTTACGAACTTGTCCAAATAATACTTGGGATCTGCGCCGTGCTTGCACTTCGTCACCTGAACACCTATCCCGACGTTCGCAATGCGTTCTCCTTTGGGGAATATCCATATGTACCCTCCTGGCGCAGCCGATCCGATGACGAATTCACAGTATTTTGGGTCTATATCGATGTTGGTCATCCTGTATTGTATACAAGTGTCAATATCCTTCTGATCCAACGTCGTATCGAGACCGGCCCATCTTGCCACCTGTGATTCAAAACCATCTGCGGCGACGATACATTTTGCATATATCTCAAGATCGCCGTCAATGCCTTTTGCTTCGATGCCAATGAGTTTTTCATTTTTCTTTATGACCCCGGTGCAGCCGGTCCTCATCATTATCTTCGCTCCGGCGGCAGCCGCTTGTTCAGCAAGCGCCTTATCGAATTTGTGCCGTTCCAGTACGTAGCCTACCTCGGAACCCGCTTTGCTCTCATCCAGTTGGAACGTGAATCCGCTCGGCGACCGTATCGTTGCACCGGCCATGTCCGCGCATATCCATTTCGGATCCGGTTCAACGCCTATCTCAGATAACCATTTTTTAGATACGCCTTCGGCGCATCTCAGCGGAGATCCTATCTCAGCCTTCTTTTCTATCATTATAACATTGAGTCCGCCGAGTGCGGCGTACTTCGATGCCATGCTTCCTCCCGGTCCTGCGCCTATGACGACAATATCACATTCTAATTTTTTCATTTACGCGCCTCCATCGTAAGCGCTCCCACCGGGCACAGTTTGACACAGCGCCCGCATCTGTTGCAGTCGCCGTTGAATTCCAGTACATAATCATTCAGATATATCGCGTTCTT
>WQXR01000086.1 GCA_009784745.1 Methanomassiliicoccaceae archaeon
AGCGGAATTTAAAATAATCTTCATGGATGAAGCTGATGCTTTGACGTCTGATGCGCAAGCAGCTCTCAGAAGAACGATGGAAAAATATTCGAAGATATGCAGATTCATACTTTCCTGTAATTATTCATCAAAGATCATAGATCCGATACAGTCAAGATGCGCAGTTTTCAGATTCAGACCGCTTTCGTCAGACGATATAAAGGAATATCTTTCGTTAATTGTGAAGAACGAGAACATAAGCATGGATGATCAGGCGCTTGACGGTCTAGTTCACGTTGCTAAGGGTGATCTCAGAAGAGCGGTGAACTCATTGCAGGTGGCAGCGTCCACCGGAAAAAGAATTGATATCGATACGATATATCAAACAACGGGAATGGCACATCCTGATGAAGTGAAAAGGATGCTGGAAACGGCATTGAACGGAAAATTCATTGATGCAAGGGAAATGCTGGACGAAATAATGATAAATTACGGATTGTCAGGTCAAGACGTAATAAAGCAGATACATTCATCATTCTTCGATATGAGCATTCCCGACACCGATAAGGTAAGATTCATCGATAAAACGGGAGAAATAGAATTCCGCATCGTGGAAGGGAGCAGCGAACGTATACAGCTGGAGGCGTTGCTCGCTTATCTCGTCTTAGTTGGCAATTCAAAGAAATAAGATATGCTGAACGACGGTCAGATCAACATAACGGTAACAAGACCGACCGCGACGGTCGCCACTACCGAAATTCCGGCAAAAGCAACGGCGAACCATATTGATCTTCGGTTACCCAATATCAATTCATGATCCGCTTTGACAAGGAGTTTTCTGAATTGCATTTCTGCGGTGTGCATCACAGCTTCGTAAACGATCTCTGCTTTCTTGTAACGGAATTCCATCTTCTTTTCCAATTCAATTCTTTCATCGGCGAATTTTCCGCCGTATATGTCTAAGAATCTCATGCCGTACAGATGGTTGATACGAATATTGTTGCATTGAAGTCTGGCCTTTTCCATACGTCCTTCCCAGTCTCCAAGATCCCTGACGTCCTTTTCGATATAACCGCCGGCATCCGACGTATATTCCATGGAATCCATGAACACATTTACTATCTTCTTTTCGATCGTGTGTTCATCTGCTTTTATCAGTTTGTTCACTGCTGTGCATTCGCCTCCGGATGATGAGACCAATATGTCAATGAATTCACTCCAGATCCTGTTAAGCCAGACCCATATTGATTTTTCATCCTCAACATTCGATTCAGCCTTGACGGAACACATCCCTCCTTCGTCGCGGATGGTGATGTATGCTGTGCCCATCTGTGCCGAGGCCGTTACGGTGTTTGCGTCAGTGAAGATGAATGAATTATTACTGTCATTCCTTTTGTTCTTCTTTTCGATCTGCTGCTTAATGTACGAACTGCTGAATGTATCACCTGAAATATTGGGGATCCATCCCCACCACCCTTCAAAGATCATGATATCAAGCACCGTTGGGAAACAGTCCTCGTCCGAGGGAGGTCGCTTGCGCATAAGGGGTAAAGTCCTCAGATGATCTATATTCAATGAGACCTGTTATGAGAAGTTTGTCCAACATATCTATGTCTTCTTTGTCGACCTCTCTCTTATTGTAGTATTTGTAGAAGATGTCATTCATCCTCTCTCCTTCTATCTTGTTCATTTTTCATCACTCTTTGGGGGCCTAAACGGACGAGTTATCTGCGACTTTTATTTAAGCAATATGTAATGCACATTCACAGATATAATTTTTATCTCATCCCTTTTTGAATGTCGCTGACCTTTGACGGCAACTTATGCACGAGGGAGGCAGTGAAGTCCTCGTGCCAGAGGGGTTGCCTGCGCAAAGGCCCTGTTGTCCTCGATCTTATATTCTATATGGCCCGCCAAAAGGAGCTTGTCTAACATATCTTCGTCTTCCCAGTCGACCTCTCTCTTATCGTAATACTTGTAGAAGATATCATTCATCCTCTCTCCTTCTGCCTTGTTCATTTTTCATCACTCTTCGGGGTCTGAACGGAAGATCATCCGTGACCTTTGTTCAAGTAGTACGTGATACACTTTCTCAGACATAATAATTATCTCATCCCCCTTTCAATCTCGTTCATTTTCAACGAAAATATAAATAATACTTCCTTGTTGGGAGCAGTCGGAGATCATATATGGCACGTTTCAAAGAAGCTGAGAGCAGGCTCCTTGACAAATCGGTGTGCATGAGCTGTTACGTCACAAATCCGCCTAAGGCAACGAAATGCCGGAAGTGCGGTTACACGAAGCTCAGACCGAAAGCGAAAGAAAGCAGAAAGTCATGATCTTATGATGTTCTTCCGTTATGGCGCAATGATGCATCATTGCGCATGCTGTCATTTACGATGATACGGGTATATGGTCTGTGTGTTCAGAATAATTAAAAATTTTGAACACAGAGGTCAAACAGAGATACTTCTGACGGTCACACTTAAATATTGGCTAATTTATACTTGTACTATAAATTAGTCGCAATATGGTGTTCAAATGGAGTACATTAAAAGAGCGATGGAACCCGTACTCAAAAAAAGTTGGCAGACGTTCAAATCGGTCCTGCTCACGGGTCCGCGACAGGTTGGTAAAAGCACAACATTAAAAGAAATTTTCAGCGATGTTCCGAAAATAACATTTGATGACGGCTTTGACCTGAATGCTGCATTGTCGGACCCGATCCTGTTCCTGAGAGATAATCCGCCACCTTTATCGCTGGATGAAGTTCAGTATGCACCGAACATCTTTCCTGAGATAAAGAGGATATGCGACAGGAGCGAACAATACGGAAGATATCTTCTGACCGGAAGCCAGAGATATGACCTCATGGAGAACGTGACCGAGAGTCTTTCCGGCAGGGTGGCGATACATGAGCTTCAGGGGCTATCCATGAGAGAGATCAAAAAGATAGATTTCAACAGACGTTTTGTTCCTACGGATGAATATCTTGCAGCGAGAAAGAAATGTATCGTACCATATGACAACATTTGGCAACGTATCCATCGCGGTTTCAATCCCGAGCTGCAGTTCGAAGAAAAGGATTGGCAGACATATTGGTCAGGTTACGTTCAGACATACATAGAAAGAGACGTATCGAAGATCATCAACATAAAGGACAGAATGAGTTTCATAACCTTCATGACCGCCGCCGCCGCGAGAACGGGACAGATGCTCAATTATTCATCCATCGCCGATGATGTCGGAAAGTCTGTCGCTACGATCAAAGAATGGATGTCCGTGCTGGAAACTTCCGGACTTGTTTTCATGTTGCAGCCTTACGGTTCGTCCGCGCTGACGCGGGCGATCAAGACGCCTAAGATGTTCTTCAGAGATACCGGATTGGTCTGTTATCTTACACGCTGGCTTACCCCCGATACGGTTCGGGTGAGTTCCATGAACGGTTTCATCTTTGAGACGTTCGTCCTCAGCGAGATATTAAAAACTTTTTCGAATTCCGGAACGGATCCGCGTTTCAGTGTGTTCTACTACAGAGGAAAGGACAAGAAGCGTGTACGCAGGAACGGAACAGAAGAAAGTTACGTAAGCGAGATAGACATAATAATTCATGAGGACGGAACATTATATCCGATAGAAGTGAAGATGACCGCCCGTCCGACCGCTGCGGAAGCGAAAGCATTTGATGTGTTGGATCTGGACAGAACAAAGACACGCGGCAAAGGCATCATACTGTGCCTTTGCGAAAGACCCTCACATCTGAAAGAGGATCTTCTTGCCGTTCCCTTGGAATATGTATGACCAATATGTCAGAAATGATCTGAAAATGTGTTTTTATCTTCATAACGCATCTGCCCCCGGATGTTGTATGAATTCTCTGTGTTCATCGTACCTTCCGTCAGAATTAATATACCTTGAAGAAGATTGACAAAAGGCTTTTCAGGTGACGTGATGAAGGTCTTGGTCGTTGAGGATGATAAAGAAATGCATGAGGCGCTCTGTGATGTGCTTCAGCAGAACGGTCACAGGACGGCATCGGCGTTCACCGCCGAAGATGCGAAGGAACTTTCATTAACGTTCGTACCTGAAATAATATTATGGGATGCCGATGTGGGAAAAGGAGAACTTCCCGAGATATTAAGATCATTGAGTGCCGGAGTTCCCAGAAAACTGTACATATTCGCTTTTGATGAGACGGAATTGATAGGAACATCCAATACCGGATGGATACGCAAACCTTTCAAAAGTGCCGACATACTGAGCATTGTGGGAAAGGAAGAAAAAGAAAAGGATAAGGAAAAAGGACAGTTCCTGAAGAATCTGATGAATCGGAATGAAAATCAGAACACAGGCGTCGGAATAGACGATATGGGCCTGAAGTTCGGAACATCGTACGTATTCTTTGAATCCGAACCCGTTAAACTGAGAAAAGGATGCAGACAGTTATCTAAGAAAGAGGATGAGATACTTTACATAACATCAGGCAACGTGAAAGCGGTAAGGGAACTGATAAGGAAGGATGGTATGACGATCCTTGCCTTATCGGAAAAGGAAGGAAAGAACTATCTGAACGGATCGAAGATCGGTTCAGTTGCGAACAGGATATCAACGTTCATAGGATCGGCGAAACGTCCTGTGATAGTATTTGATGACATATATGCGTTAATAGATATGAACGATCTCAGTTCCGTATTAACGATGATCGGTCAAACAATAAGGAACAGTTCTGATAAACAGATAACGATGCTCTTATCGTTGGATGAATGTCGCATCACGGAAAAAGGTAAAGAATTACTGTTAAAACATTTGATTGAATATCGCTGACCACTCTCATGGATGGATCCGTGAGAGTTCAAGAAGTCAATGCACACGTCCGAATAACAATTCTTCAATGTATATCGTTCCTCCTTCAGGTTTGTCAGTATAACCTTTGAGCATATCTCTGTC
>WQXR01000087.1 GCA_009784745.1 Methanomassiliicoccaceae archaeon
AGTGGGTAACGCCGTAGGTGCTGTTACAGGAAGTATCGTTGAAAGTATCGATATTCTGTTAAAACCCGGAATAGGCGAGAATGCGTTAGAAGATCCGTCATGCATACTATTCGCTCCGTTCGGCCGTATGGAATTTGAAAAACTCAGTGAAGCGCTTGTATTTGCAACGGAAGAAGGCGGTAAGTACGTAACGGAAAGAGCAAAGAAAGCAGGCGCCGATCATATAGAACTGCGTTCAGAAAGATTGGAAAAGAAGGTCGGTCTCGGAGAAGGCTACGACGGCTGCATCCTGATAGAGACGAAGATCATAATTACCGCCATCGGAAAGCCGAGACAGTTCGCGGTAAGAGAATGATCATATGCTCCTGAAAGCGGAATCCGTATCAAAATCGTTCGGCCCTATAAAGGTGTTAACGAAAGCGGACCTGCAGATAAACAAAGGCGACAGTATCGGACTGATAGGAGTGAACGGTGCCGGAAAGAGCACATTCATGAAGATATTCCTTGGTGAAGTGCGATGCGACACCGGCGAGTTGACAAAAAATACGCAAAAGATCGGATATTTACCTCAGTTTGCTGAGACCTCGTCCGAATTCACCGTCAGGAACGTTCTGGGAAGACCGTACGGACATGTTGAGAACATCAGAAAAAGAATGTACGAGTTGGATTCAATGATGTCCTCCGGAGGTGACATCGACTGGAATTCCGTTACATCCGAGTATGCTTCGCTCGGGTCAGAATTATCACGTTCCGGTACAGAAGATGAAGGTCTGCTTTTATCATCGTTGAAAAAGGTGGGATTACCGGAAGGTATAATGGAAAGGACGATGGACACCCTCAGCGGCGGCGAGCGGACGAAAGTCATGTTAGCACGCGCACTGATACAGGCAGAAGGCTGCGACATCCTTTTCCTTGACGAACCGACAAGTCATTTGGACATATCAACGGTGGAATGGCTTGAAGATCACCTTTTGGACAGTAAATGCACGCTTGTGGTGATAAGTCACGACCGTTACTTTTTAGATAAGGTGGCAACACGAATGACTGAAATTTCCTTTGGCAGAACAAGAGAATACAAAGGAAATTATTCCGCATTCGTAATGAAAAAGATGATGGAACTCGAACGCATGGAAGCGGAATACAAAAAATACGCATCCAATAAAAGGAAGCAGGAAGAGATAGCGGAAACGATGCATCGTGATCAGTGGTTCTTCACAACGCACAAGACAAGACAGAAGATGATAGGCCGCATCGAAGAGAAGGAAAAACCTGAAACAAGCAAAGAGATAACGGTAAAGATACAGGCCGCTCAGAAATCGGGAAAGAATTTTATCATTGCCAAAGATCTTTGTGTAAAATTGAATGAAAAGGTGATACTGGATCATGTTGATCTGGAGATAATGAAGAATGATAAGGTCGGAGTGTTCGGAGCGAACGGCACAGGAAAGAGCACACTGATAAAAGCACTTTTGGAACGCATCCCGAGTACGGGAGAATTATGGGTCGCCCCTGGTGCAAAGATAGGATATTTCTCGCAGGATCATGATATTCTGGACCTTAATTTAACAGCGGAAGAACAATTGATAAAGAAGATAGGTAAAGAAAGAAGATCGGAAGCAAGGAACCTTTTGGCAAGGATGCTCCTTATCGGCGAACAGGTCGAAAGACCGATGTCAACGTTATCCGGAGGCGAAAGAGCGAGAGTTGCGCTTACTCTGCTCCTGTTGGACGAAACGAATCTTCTGATACTCGACGAACCGACAAATTATTTGGACATACCGTCGCGCCACGCGGTGGAAGAAGCATTGAACGATTACAAAGGAACGATAATTGTGATAACTCATGACCGTTATCTTTTAGATTCCGTCTGCACAAAGGTGTGTGAAGTAAAAGACAAAACAACAGAGATGTTCAACGGTACGTATTCGCAGATGCGCGGCCGTCCGAATACTACGGAGATAGTGATGGACGCGGACGAGTATCGTGTTCTTTCACCCTTTACAAATTGGGCGCTGAACCGTAAGTTCGCGAAAGGTGATCGCGTTCTTATAACACCGGCGGAAATGAAGAATTACGAGTGGGCACTGGAACAGGGCAAACTGAAGAGGACCGGCGGAAGGCAGCGGAAGAAAGTGAACGTTGACGAATGATCACTTGCTGAACGTATTGACGCCTTTTACCAGATCGTTGTACAGATAGAACAGCTCATCCGACGTCAACTGACGTTTCAGCGATATGGATGCCGTTCTTACGTTCTCAAGGAGCAAAGCGGCCGCATCATCATCCAATGTGATACCTCTTTTCGCAAGGTCCGAAACTAATGTACTTCTTCCGGAATGTTTTCCTATTACGATGGATCTCTGTAATCCTACCTCTTCGGGATCGTACGGTTCGTAATTCTTGCTGTCCTTGATTATTCCGTCTGTATGAATACCTGCTTCATGCGCGAAACAATTTGCACCGAGGAACGGTTTTGACACGTATATCGGCCTTCCTGATGCGAGTGATACAAATTCCGCAAGAGGCTTCAGTTTCAGTACATCGATACCGGTATCCAAGTTCATAAGGTGCTTGCATGCCATCACGATCTCTTCCAATGCGGTATTACCGCTTCTCTCGCCTATTCCCATTACCGTCGTGGACGCGAATTTCGCACCTGCTCTTATTCCGGCGAATGTGTTTGCATTTGCCATGCCGAAGTCGTTGTGCGTGTGCATCTCTACGTCGATACCAACGGTATCGATTATCGTTTTGACGCGTTCGTACGCCGTGAACGGGTCCTCACGTCCAATGGTATCACAATACCTCAGACGCATCGCACCCGCTTCTTTCGCAGTTCTTGCGAACTCGATCAAAAAGCCGAGATCTGCGCGTGATGCGTCCTCGGCGTTGCATGATATATATAATCCGTGATCGGCCGCGTGAGAAACGGATTCAGATATCTTCTGAAGCACCCATTCCCTTGATTTTCTTATTTTGTTCTGTATATGGATGTCTGAAGAGGACATTGATATCGCAACGGAATCCACGTCACATGCGATGCTGTCGTTGATATCTTGGATATCAGCGCGGTTCCATCCGAGAATAGATGCATCCAGTCCCATGTGCGCAATGTGTTTCACTGCCGTCTTTTCGTCACCGCCCATCGCAGGTATTCCCGATTCTATTTGCTGCACCCCTGCATCATCAAGCATCTGTGCTATCTTGTACTTCTCGATGTTCGCAAATACTATTCCTGCTGTCTGTTCGCCGTCGCGAAGTGTTGTATCGCATACTATGAATCGGCGATCCAGTATCTTAAGGACGTCCTGTTTCGTTCTCATCTTTACTCCCCTTAAAGAACATGCGCGTACGGTGCGCAAACATACTCCGATTAATATACAGTTATAAAAAAGGTACCCCTCTGAAAAAGTGTGTTCTGCGAGTCTGTCCGTTCGGGGCAGCCTGCATAAGGATGATGATAATGTCAAAACTCAAAAGATTAAAATACACCGTGCACATACGATAAAACGGTAGAAAATACTATAATAATAAACAATGACAGGTGATGATCATGCGAACGCCGAATGTCGAAAGAACAGAACTCATATCACGTCTCGGAAAAGAATTCGAAAAAGGCGAACCGATATCGAAATATTCCTTTCGAACGCAACGTTCATCTTTGGTTGCGTTCGAATAATATTCATTATTCCGGGCCTATACGTTCATTATCCTTCCAAATGCCCGTCTTTGTTCTTCCGTCCGCATAATAGAACGTACCTCTGCCGTTCCTTTTGCCGTTCTTCAATTCGCCTTCATAACGGCTGCCGTCCGAATAACCTTCACGATCATGTAAGATACATCGACTGCTGAATATACAAAGAATTCGTGTCTTATGTTTTGTATCTCAGTATCGCGGCGATACCGCCCAGCGCCGCCAATTGGCGTCCGGCGTCATGTTTTTCTGAGATCACAATAACATTACCTTTCTGGTCTTCCACATCCTTAACAACGGTGTCATGATCCTTTTCTCTTATCAGCGAGTCCAATATCAGCAGCGTTTCCGCTGCGCCCGATCTTGCCGCTTCCTCAACGAACTTCGGACCGTACGTTGCCAGACCATCCTTCCCTATCTCTTCCATTAATCTCTCAACGGATTCCATTTCAATCGCAACTCTTGACTCACGGAGAACGGCGGCACCCATGCCTTTCTTCATCAGTTCGTTTATTCCCGGCATTCCCGATTGTCCGGTATGATATACGTGTGCTTTTGAGAATAACTCTGAATTGCTCCTTTTCCCTGATTCTGCCAGTAATTCCTTTTCAAATCCGGGGCCCAGAAGAACTAAAGGCACATTTCCGGATACCAGAGATGACAGTTTTGATATTATCTCATTATGATATCCGGATGCCGTCTCCTTTTCCTGATACTGTTTTCCGGAGCGCATTGAACGTATCGTTGCAACTTCCTTCAGACCGAACTGTCTCAGAACTGCTATGACAGCATCATCCTGATCCAATGATACAAAGATTATCGCAGGTCTCTTTGATTCGAATACCGCTTTCCTAAGCCGTTCTAAATGAGTGGCTCTCCACTTCTCCTTCGTTATGGTAAGAGTTTCACTTACTTCGAACATTAACGTATGATATTGTCCTATATCCTGCGGCCCGTCCGTTATCGTACCTAATACCTTTAATCTGAGCTCAGAATCAGAGAATTCGATCTTCTCCGCTCTGACGCTCAACGTCATTCTCTTCTTTTCAGCACGTTCCGCCCTTAGTTTATCTGTCGCTTTTTCATCACGGCGTGTTGTTGACGCAGTTAAAATGTCATTTATCTCAATGACATTATACAGATGCCAAATGTCATCTTCCGTTTCAATTTGAACCCTCATGCTTCCGTTGACGGGGTCTTG
>WQXR01000088.1 GCA_009784745.1 Methanomassiliicoccaceae archaeon
TAGCTAAGCCTGGACCACGGCGCCGGTCTTGAAAACCGGTGGCGGCAACGCCCCGGGAGTTCGAATCTCCCCGTCCGCGCCATATATTATTTCAGGTGTTTTGTTCCAACATGTTTGTATACTACACCACTAATTCAGACGCATGGTAAAACTTTCAGCACTGATCGCAGAAGGAAAGGAACTCCACCTTTCTAACGGAAAGGGAAAGGACATCGTTATGAAGAGGAACAAGGACGGGTGGCTCTCGCACAAAGCCTCCAGAGGAAAAGGCGGAAAGAAACCGTCCGTTCTGAAAGAGGATGCGATGATGTACGTTAAGAGGCTTTACGGTCTTCAGTACAAGATAACGTCACCGTCCAATGTGGAACTGGATTGGCAGATCAAGTCATAATGCGATCTTCAACATCGCGGGACCATACACCCTATGATTCGTTTACAACTCAGTATTAGCGCTTATTGGTTTGTTTGTTAATAAGTTTCTCAACGAGAATGTGAATGCATGTACTCGGCATGGTATTTTTACATTTTACAGGATCGCCCTCGGGGAGAAGGCTCTTTGACCTGGCGATGGCCTGTTCGATGTGCTCATGCCCTATATGTCGGTTGATCCCTTCTGATTTCTTGTATTCGGCCTTTATGTATTTTTCAAGCCTTTTCTCAAGATCCTCTTGAATGTACGTTGTCTTATCATCCTCAAAATGCAGCAACAGCCAGAATTCGAACGAAGGATTGGAGATATACATAGTCACATTATTCTTCGAACAGGTCTTTACAGCCTCTTCAATATCTTCGACGGCGTTTCGATCCGCATCGAAGACGGCGATCACCTCATCAACATCGGTATTCAGCCCTGATCGTTCTATGAGGTGCAGACATTTAGCAACCATTCCTTCGGCCGTACGATCCTTCGATTCGTGTATCCTTATGGCAATAGGTGATTCGGACGTTCTGAATCTTTCAAAATATATTTTTTCGGATCTGCCTTCCACTATGATCACTATTCTTTTCGAAGGCGTTCTATGGCCGATTTTCCTTTGGCCTAAGTCGATCCCTTTACTCATCTAACAAACTATCCTCCTTTATGAAGGGTATAGCGTCAAATCTCCCCAATTCGTAGCCCTTCCTGGGATCGAAACTCTTCCTTATATTGAAGTCAGACAAATAATAGAGTTCAGACGCGCCGGTTTCACGGTCTTTGCGTGTGAAACATATCTGATCTCTTCTGAACAGCTCTTCCGTGTCCATGAGAAGTTGATCGTGAGTATTGACTATAAGTTGTGCATTATTCTTATTCTCCGGGCTCTTGAACAGTTTGACTATCCATCTTGATATCTCGTGATGAAGGAACGACCCGAACTCATCGATCACAATGACCCCTCCGTTTCTGAGGACCTTTATTATCGGACCCATTATGGACAACGTCATTATCGTACCATTCGACTCTATGAAATGCGGGAATGTCTTGTCCTCGTCGGAAAGGCCCTTTGTCATCACATCATGTTTTAGGTTCAGGATGGTTTCATCCACTTTCTGATTGCCTGTGGCCATCATCAGACCTATGATCTGCGGAGGAAACACGTCCTTCATATCCATAACATCCTTCGTTTTAACATGGCCTTCAACATCACTGATGCAGAAATCAGCCACTCCGAGAGCCCTTATAAGGTCCTGCCTCAGTTTTTCATCAGTGCCCATCATCCTTATGGTCTGATTCAGAATGTTGTCAGTATTTCCGGAAAGTATCAGTATGCTCGACAGAGCTCTGTTGACGTCCAGGCAAATTTTATTATTGAATTGTGCGGCAACGGAAACATACGTTGAATTCGGAGCAACCATCTTTGAGATGGGTTTTTGACCTGTCGCTATGTTCCCGGAACCAAATGTGTATGAGTTGTTGCCGTCTCTGGAAAACACCTTGACTCTTTGTCTGTTAGGGTAGTAATGTAATGACTCGGAGATTATCGATTTGGGACCGAAAACGAGTGAATAGTCGAAGAGGATCCCTCCGACTATAAGCCGCACGCTCATTCTGGTCGGGGCACCTTTGGTCTGAGGGGAAAGTCTGAACGGAGCATAATATATGATATTCAGATTGGCCGGCGAAGGAAATCTCATCATCGTTATCAGAGTGTTCAGTGCATGCAATATGTATGATTTTCCGGATGCATTCGCACCGAATATTGCAAGAGAGTTCAGTATGCCCTCTTTAACGGAATCAGTATGAAGGAGATTCTCTTCGTGTTCGCTCAGTCCTGTCGCTTGAAAGCTCAATGTTGTCTTATCCTTGAACGGACCGTAGTTCTCTACAGTGAAATCTACGAGCATATACAGGAAATATTCATCGTATTATAATAATATTTGCAAATATTTTGCATTTTTATTAATAATTTTTGTTTAAACGATGTTATGGCTCTAATGATTCTTTATTTATTTACAAAATAATTAAAATGTTATCGACATCATTAATGGTATACGCCCCCTCCAAAATATGATAGAAAGTTAATTAGATGATATAGGCTTTCGGAAAATCGTGGAAACGCCTAAAGAGACGTTCATATCATGTGTACGCAATCAAGGACATGAATACATACCGATGTTCCTGCGCGATCTTACGTTAGCGATGGATGTGACCAACGTTAGAACAACGGACGTGTTCACAAAGGAATACGATCATAAGTTGTCCGCGGCATCCGTCAAGGCGTTCAGGGAATTCTGCGGGCAGGACGCAGTGGTGGGGTGTATACACTCCGCAGCGTTCAACGTTGAGGCGTTCGGAGGGAAGATGAAATGCCCGGAATACGGGATACCTTCGGTGATCGAGCATCCGTTCGCAAATATCACTGATGTTCCGGAAATCCCTATCGAACCCACCGGGAAGGTGATCGGTGCGTTGCGTTCCTATTCATTGGTAAAGGAGAGCATGCCGGATGTCGCAGTGGTCGCAAACGTGGAAGGTCCGTTAACGAAATCAGGAACGATCACAGGCATGGAAACGTTATCCATATACCTGGAAACGGAAAAGGACCTGATGAATGATATTATCTCATTATGCATGGATCATACGCAGGCATTCCTGGAGCGTCTCGATAAGGATGGATCGATCGATTGCGTGTTCCTTGCATCGGCAACCGACAATCCGGATCTGTTCGGATGCGGCATATACAGCGAATTCTCAGTCAAGTGGTTGAAGACGCTGACGGACAGGGTACACAAACTGGGATACCCCGTGATATTCCATCCGCACGGCATATTCACATTGCCGGAAACGGAATGTATATTCGATGAAACGATAAGAACGGGGATTGACGGGTTCCAATTCGCGGAACACAACGATCCGAGAAAGATAATATCGATGATAGACGGCAGATGCTCCGTACTGGGGGGAACGGACGTTGTCCCCACGCTGCTTAACGGCCCGGACAATAGGATAAAGGATGAGACGCTTGGATACATAGATGTCTGCAAAGATGTGAATCATGTTTTCATGTGCTCATGCTCATTGCACAGAGCCACGCCGCTGAACAACATCAAAGTGATGGCCGACACGGTTCACAGATACAACGGAAGATCATTATGACGGACGAATTGAAGGTCGGGGACAAGGCGCCGGATTTCACGGCACCGTGCGTAAGATGCGGTGAATTCAGATTATCTGAAAAAGTAACGGAGTGCCCGGTGCTTCTTTACTTCTATCCGGTCAATTACGGCCAAACGTGCACCAACTACATCACAGAGATGAACGAATATTACAAAGAATTCGAATCGATCGGAGTAAAGATGTTCCACTTAAACCCCGGTTCCGTGGACGATCATTCAAAATGGATGGACCGCATGGGATCCGAATACGATCACATATCCGATACCGGCCAGGAGGTCAGTAAAAGATGCGGCATGATAATAACGCATCCGGAACATCCGAAGGTGGCCGGTTTCACGAACAGAGGTTTTGTTCTCGTCGACAAGGAGATGACGATACGTTATCTGTGGAGGGCCGAAAGACCGATACATACAGTCGATATCAGGTCTTTGATCGCTGAGATACGCAGTATACTCTCAGAGCCTAAGTAACACATTAGTGTTATTCCAGTAACACTAATTTAAAAAAAGTAATACTATAAATATCAAGACATATTTAGGCCATCCAGAAGGCGGAGCAATGGCGTTCTACAAGGTGACGTATAACAGCAAACACGGTTTTGCCACCGTTCATAATTACGGGTGTACGTTCAAATGTCCGATATGCAGTTATAAATTGGTCAGCGGTGCCGGCGGAACTCCCGGTTTTGCATACCCGAAACCCGAAAGATATCTGACAATAGATGAGATAAAGGCCGCTCTCCGATCCGTATCTCCGGGTTCGGTGCGTTTCATGGGCGGCGAACCAACGGTCGCCAAGGATCTGCCGGAATTGCTCGATTTCGTTAAGAACGAGATGAATGTGAAGACAATACTGGGGCACACCAATGGTATAGATCTCGATCTCAAACATCTGGATGCGGCGAATGTCGGCCTGAAAGCATGGAATGAGGATACGCACAAGTTCATAACGGGAGTGGACAGATCGAAGATATACGGAAGTTTTGAGAAGGCTGCCGAGAACGGCATGGAATTGTCAGCCAATCTCATATACGTGCCGGGCCTTGTTGACATTGACCAGATAGAGGCCGTCGCCGAATACCTTTCCTCTTTTGAGAACATCCCGTTCCACATCATGGGTTACATCCCCGTCCCGGGCCAGCCGTACAGAAGGCCCACGGCGGAAGAGATGAAAGAGGCGCAGGCGGCAGCTCAGAAGCACATCAGGGTCGTGAGATATTCCCACCTGTCACCGGAAGAGGTCATTTCAATA
>WQXR01000089.1 GCA_009784745.1 Methanomassiliicoccaceae archaeon
ACGTAGGCAGTTTGAGAGAAGCGATAACCGCCGAGGCCGTGAGAAGTGCCATTGAATCAAAGGGATCCGATGTTAAACTGATCTATCTGATAGATTCGTTCGATCCTTTGAGAAAAAGATATGAGTTCCTTCCGGAATCTTTTGAGCAGTATACCGGTAAACCGATATGCAGAATTCCATGTCCGTGCGGTTCTCACAGAACGTATGCGGATCACTTCATACAGCCGTTCCTGGACGCAATAGATGCGATAGGAGTGAAATGCGAGATAATATGGACGCATGAACTTTACGAACAAGGTAAATTCGCAGAGATGATAGACGCATCCATTGTTAAAAGAGATAAAGTTGTTAATATCTTAACAGAAGTTTCGCAGCGTGAAAAAATTGAGAATTACGCTCCGTACAATCCGTTATGTCCGAAATGCGGAAGGTTCGTAAAACAACCTGATCTTGATTCTTATGAATATCCTTACTTAGGGTACAAATGCGACAAGTGCGGACATGAAGGCAAAGCGGATATCAGGAAAGGCGACGGAAAATTAACATGGAGATTAGAATGGCCCGCAAAATGGAAATTATTCTCCGTTTCCGCGGAACCGTTCGGTAAAGACCATGCGGCAGCAGGCGGTTCTTATGATACCGGAGTTCGCATAGTAAAAGAGATATTCAACGGAAATGCGCCGTATCCGATACCGTATGAGTTCGTTCAACTGAAAGGAAAAGGACAGATGCACAAATCTACGGGTTCTTCCGTTACGGGTATAGACGCGATAAGCATGACACCGCCGGAAGTGCTTACTTACACCATATTGAGAGTGAATCCTGAAAGGCACATTGATTTTGATCCGGAGATCGGAATATTGGATATGGCCGACGAGTACGATCGTATGGAATCTTTCTTCTTTGACGGCGGGGCAACAGAAGCGGAAGAGAATGCTGTGCGTGCGTATGAGTTGTCAAAACATAATAGAATGCCGAAGAACATGCCGCTGCACATTCCTTACAGACATTTGGTCAACGTGGTACAGATGGCTGACGATGTTAACGGAATTCTTGAGATACTGAAACGCAACGGTGATTTTGATAACGCATCCGAGGATGATCTGGCACGTTTGAATGAACGTATCGAATGTATAAGATTTTGGCTGAACGGTTTTGCTCCCGATGTTGTTAAATTTTCTGTTTCAAAAGATGTACCTGATGCAGATCTTTCCGCTGACGAATTGTTATATCTCAAAGCATTGCTCCCGATCCTTTCCGGAGCGGAATGGAATGCGGAAAGTATTCACAATATTGTATCCGAGGCCGGAAAGAACTCGAAGATCGGGACAAAAGGCGGATTCCAAGCGCTATACAAGATATTGATAAAAAGGACGTCCGGTCCGAGACTCGGACATTTCCTTGCAACGATGGAAAAGGACTTCGTCATAACAAGGGTAAGAGAAGCATCATCCCGTCAGTGACGTTATCCGTTTCATCTTAACGTTCCGAGTTCCGTCAGTTTTTCCGGCAGGTACTTATCCGTCACATAATCAAGACCGTGCTTGGCCAGCGCCTGCTGTTCTGCCTTCTTCTTCATTGCAAGCATCGCTTCTATCTCAGACACCCAGAACTCATCTTTGAATCTCGGGTCTGACAGTTCGCTTTTCAGCGCCGCAATATCTTTATCGCTTAATTTGTCGGTCGGAAGATCGTAATTCAGGATGTCTGTTGCCGTTATACCGATGAATTGTGCCGTAGGCGTAGCCAAGTAATCGGAGATGTGTGCAGTTTTTATCGCACCGTACGCAACCGACGCAAATATACGGAATGACCACGGATCACCGTCGGTGAAAACCGTAACAGGAAGTCTCAATTCCTCGTTCAGACGTTTTATGAATCTTCTGGTGCTCCTCGCAGGCTGTCCTTTCAGATGTACGAGTAACGCATTATACTTTTCATCGAACCCGTTCTCCACGAGCCTGTCGAACATACCTCCAGTTTCGACGGCGACAACAAATTTTGCCGTTCCGGGTTTAATAGCAACTTTTTCTTTTTCCACGTTGAACGGTATCCCGTATCCCGTATCGGGAACATCATCGCGGCAGTTCAGCGTCTGTTTGACGCCTTTTCTGTTCACTGCAGTTATCGTGATATCGCCTATTACACGCGCACCGTCCTCCTCCGGTCTGAGTTTAAAATCCTCTCTCATGCATTTTGATACTATCTCAAGGTCTTCGGCCATCATGTTGCTCTCATCCTGAGAACTGAACTTGCCGTAACCCCATCCTTCGGAGTTGTAGTACATCTCTCTGAGCGTTGATGATTTGTTCGTCTTTATCATCAGATCGATGAAATCGATGATGTACAGTGTCTTCAGCATCGTGGCCGCGCCTTTTGCTGTCTTACAGTTGCGGTTAGTTTGCATGCTGCCGTATTTCCATACGTTGTAACGGGGATCGAACTCAATGTTCTTCTTAGACCTCAGAGGAAGGTTCATCGCCGGTATCTCGCCTTCGTTCAACTGATCGTATATGGATTCCGTTATTTTTGATAATCTTTCCTTCGTGATATCATGGCGTTCATTCGTCATCTTCTGCGGCCTCCTTTCCCTCTTCGTCGTCTAAAGCTTCTTCCTCTTCCTCGTCCGCATCATCGATTATGTCGGCATCACTTTCCGTTATGTCCATACCTTTTATTCCCCAGTCGCCCGGTAACGGGTCTGCGCCCATCACCAGAACGGGATTCACACCCGATAAATAAATATCAGATTCTGAGAACACATCGGCAACATCTCCGACGAGATCGAATGTTATGCTTGCGGATGAGAACGGCTGTAAATTCAATATCTCCCAGTTCACTTTTCCTTCGTCGTTCATGTCCTTGAAATAATTACATAAAAGCGATTCGTTAACGGCTTCCTTCGGAAGTTGCGTATGCAGTCTGAACGACTTTTCCGATCTTGTGTAGTTGTACACATCGTACGTAACTTTCTTTATCTTGTTCTTCGCATCGAAAGAACTCTTCGGATCCACCCAAACGACGTTCATTATCTTTGATATCGTTCTGCTCAGGTCGGGTACCGGACGGTTCAGCATCTTTGCCGATTTCTTTGCCATTTCCGGTAAGATGTCCTGAACAATTTCGAACTTAGCGTGCGTCTTGCTCTTTCTTTCGCTCTTGTTCAGATGACTTTTCAGATTCCTTGCGCATAATCTTAACGCCTGAACGATCTCATTCTGAATTTCATCGATATTTGCAATTGCTTCTTTACCTTCCGATGTGAACGGAACTTTCGTTGATGCTACGTGAACCAATATTATCGCCGGCCCAAATGGCTTTCCGGAACCGCCTCTCTGTTCTAATCCGTATCTCCTCCAGTCCATGCTTTCAATTGCTTTTGTTATTACGCACGCACCCTGCTGGTACAGCAGCGGAACGCGGTTCGCTATCCTTAATATCGAGACCTCTCCTTCCGATGGTATGTCACCGCCGTAAACGATACCTGCTTCCACAAGGAACGGATTTCCGTTCACCGATCTCGCAGATCGGGTAACGGGTTGTGCATAATATTCAGGACGCAGCCCCTCCAGAACGGTCATTAACCCTTTTTTTATCAGGTTATCGCCTATCGGCGATAAGCAATCTGTCTGCGGCGCCATTATCTTGACAACATCTATCGCTTTGACGAGTGCGACGCAGTCCTCCCTTGTCACGGCCGCTGTTCTTTTATCCTTTATTCCGGACGCCTGAAGTATCTCCTCCGCTATCCTGTCGGTTATCCTTGAGAAATCATTCTTCAGGAATGCTTTCAGATTCTTGTGCTGAGTGTTCTGCACCATCTTCTGTAGATTTCCGACTTCCAATCCCTGCGGATGCGGTCTTATTTCTTTTGATTTTATTGGTAACGTTTCCGTTGCCCTTTCGAATACGTATCTTTTGCCGTCGGGATCTTCAAACGTTATTTTTGCATGAGGGTTCACGATCGCCGTGTTCTTCAGGTATTCGAATATTGATTGCTTTCCGCCGCGATACAATCCTTTTGTGCAGTAATCAACTCTCGTACCGTGATCCTTGCCTTCCCACGGGAACGGTTCCTCGTTGGTGACAATAGGTCTGTTTATCTTTGTATCAATGACGATATCCATCTTCCATGCAACGGAATCCTCGCCTTTGATCTTCGACCTTACATGTGCCGGTTTTCCTGTACTTATGTTACCGAACATCACCGTTGCGGAAATTCCGATACCTTGCTGTCCTCTTGACTGTCTGAGAGCATGGAACCTTGAACCGAATAACAAACGTCCGAAGACATTGGGTATCATTTTTCTCACGATACCGGGGCCGTTATCCTCTATCGTTATGCTGTAATCCTCTTCCGCTTCGTTTATGCATGTGACCTTTACAAATATCTCGGGAAGGATATCTGCTTCCTCACATGCGTCCAGAGAATTATCTACGGCCTCTTTTACACCCATCAGAAGTGATTTTGTACGTGAATCAAAACCTAATATGTGCTTATTCTTTTCGAAGAATTCCGTAATTGATATTTCCTGCTGCTTCTTTGCCAACTCATATGCGATGGAACCTTTTCCGCCTTCGTCCATCTCTTTTAATTTATCTTTATCAGGGTGCATCCAGTTACGTTAATGGCGTAATGTCTATTAAACATTTTCACAAAGAACGTATGTTCGGCATGCGGAAAGATGTTACCGCCGGATACCGTATGGCATTGAGAATGACCTTCGGATCATTTTTGATCGTCATCATCGAACGCTTCTCCGCAGTACGGACAAACGCCTGCATCCTCGGGAACTTCACGACCGCATTCTGAGCATTCAAAGTA
>WQXR01000090.1 GCA_009784745.1 Methanomassiliicoccaceae archaeon
CCGGCGGCTTTCACGGTAAATGAGCTTCCATAGCCCGCACGAAGGGTTGTATTGTCATTACTTGTTATCAAAGGCAGAATGGGTATGGAAGTTACTTCAAATCTTGCGTTGAATGACACTGGCAATATGTCATCATTGCTTACTGTTACCGTCACATGATATTCGCCGACAGAAAGTTCCCCATTCGGCACTATGGTGAAACTTCCGTTACCGCCAACCGCAATACTGCCTATCGACCCTGTGCTTAAAGTGAACCTCTCTGCGTCTGTCCCAGACAAAGCGATGATAAGCGCGCCGGTTGGCTGATTGCCCGAGTTATTTACCGTTATATTATATGGCGTTTGTGTTGTATAACCGAATATGACCGAACCGAAGTCCTTGTCTTCATTCTGAGAAAGTAGTATAGAGTGAACAGGAGCATCTGTATAGACTGCTGTCACGGTCACCGATTCACCTATCATTACGAATGATGTCTCCGCACTCTCAAAATTATCAAATGATATCTCGCTCTCGGTCGTCCATGCGGCGAACACTTTACCCTCTAGCTCGTCCGCAACTATGCTGACCGTCCGACCTTCCATGTAACCGCCACCTCCTGTACCGCCATTGACAGTTACCATGTGACCCCATCCCGCATACAGTGTCCTGTCATTGTAGATGGAAGTGCTGAAATTGAACAATGTTGTCAATCCGACGTCTGAATACCATCCTGCGAATGTGTTATTATCTTTCACCGGATCTGGTGGCCTCGTTACCGTCTTTCCATACGGTACTGTCACCGAATAGGCTGCTGAGCCTTCTTTACTGTCGAACGTGACCGATCTGACCCATAGTTCCCATCCTTCATATATTGTTGTGGAATCCGCGATAGGTTTGTTGAAATCGAACGGTATTGTAAATTTCTCGTCGGAGTACCATCCTTCGCATGCATAATACAACCCATCAACGAAATACAAGTTACCAGTTTGTGGACGCCATATAAACGATCCTATAGAGGTCACCATTGTATCATATATATAACTCTCATCAGAAAAGGGGTCGAACCTTACATACGTTACATATACCGTCCCCGTTACCCCCACATTACCCCAGTCGGATATATGTTCCACGATCGCATTTCCAAATCCGATATCGGGAGATGTGGCATCAGATGACCGACAATTATCAATGTGCAAACTATCAGCAACGTATCTGTTCATTCCCACTATGCCGCCTGCGTATGCGGCAGCCAACAGGACTGACTCCTGACTGTACAGAAGGAGTCTCGTTTGTGCGACAGTATTTCCATCATGGCCGCAGGTAACAATGTACGATCGACCTTCTCCCACATTTCCTACAATACCGCCTGCGTACGTCTCGTAGTAAAGGTAGCGTAAGTCAGGTTCAAATTCTGGTGATGAAGTCAGTGATGATGCTACGACAGAACCTTGGTTGTAACAGTTAAGGATCGATCTCCGCAAAAGTGTTGCATCTCCGACTATACCGCCTGCGCTTATCTTGGCCACGCGGCGGCCGAAAATGTCTTCCAATGTTAAAAATGCTCTTGCAGTGACTGAACCTGAGTTGTGACAATTGCTGATTAACTGTATTATGACATCACCGGACGGTGAAGCGGCGCCGTATGCATACCCTGCTATTCCGCCGGCGGATGCTCCACCATATGAAGTATATGCTAGGACATTACCATAGTTGTAGCAATTAGTAATTGACGAATAAAATGGATATGATGAATACACATATCCTGTTATGCCGCCTGCGTATGCACCGCCTGAGGGCGAACAAGCTATAACGGTACCCAAATTTCTACAGTTGATGGTTATTAGTCTTTCCACCGGACTGGTGTTTCCGACTATACCGCCTGCGTATGCATTGCCTGATAACGAATACGCAGATACAGCGCCCTCGTATATACAATTGGTGATCGATGATGAACCCGGTGGCGAAAAACCTCCTGTAGACAGGCTGATATATCCGACTACACCGCCTGCATATGCATTACCAGATGCATTGGACGACACTGTGACAGATGAACTATCCTCAATATTGACGTTCATTACCGTTCCACCTTTTCCGACATGACCGAAGAGTCCTGAGTATAGTTCTGACGAACCTGAACCATAGGATGCTGTGTTCATTCCGCTTATCGTGTATCCTCGGCCATCGAATGTTCCTGTGAACGGTTGATAACGTTGACCTATTGGTGTGAAGTTCCCGTTGCTATCAAATGATTCGTCAAATTGTACGCCGGTTCTAAGTTGATCTATTATGAGAGAAAATGCAAAATCGCTGCTGGATGAGGCCCCCGGTGGTGTGTACTTACCGCCTATCACCAAAGTATTTGCAGAGAAATGCCAGGTGGAAGGGAGGGGCATTAGTTCTGCGACGCCTGCGGTCAGATCTGATGCCGTACAAGATCCGAACGAGACGATCGATTCCCAAAGCGTGCCGCCTGTTCCCCCGATAGTTACTTCTAAGAGACGAGCGGTTTTGAATTCAACCTTAAGCGGGATCAATATGCCGCCGTTCAAGTTATCCGCGTCTGTGAATATTATGTCGTTCGTAAGGTAATAATAACAGTCCAAACCGGGCCAATTGGTTATGCTGTTAGCCGACATATCTTGGAGTTGCCTAGCATTCGTTATCGGAATCGGAGAGCCATATGCACCAAGGCCTTCTGTACCATTCTCTTTACCTTCATATTCGATCTGTTCCGCATCGAATTCACCAAACATCGGAACTGTCAGGGGTGCTATCAAAAGTACGGATGCAATCAGCAATATCTTTAATGAACCTTTTCTCAATCACACCCCCCCATATCGACATCGTACCTTCTTATGGATATGCCTCTGCAGGTAGGAATGACCCTTGGAGATACGGCATCGTCGAAAATAGTATCAAAATACGGAGTATTTAACAGGTGTTATAAACAATTGTAACCATTTCATCAGAGGATATCACAATACTGAGTGCTGAGAATAGGCTGATGATTGGATCCTTCTGCATGAATGTCATCAATCTCGCCGATGTAAATATTCAAGGTGCTTGTGATTTTATGCACAGATCCGCTACCGAACATCTTTCGCATTTGGGATGATTTGGTATACATACCGATTGGCCGTGCCTTACAATGTATCGGTTAACATCGGACCATCTTTTCTTCGGTGTTATCTTCATCAGTTCGAATTCCGTCTCGTCGGGGTTCTTTGTTCTTACCAATCCCATGAGATTCATGATTCTGTGGACGTGCGTATCAACGCAGATCGCCTGGATGCTGAACGCGTATGATAATACGCAGTTAGCCGTTTTCCTGCCGACCATCGGCAATTTCAGTAATTCGTCGATATCCGAAGGCACTTCCGAATTGTATTCGCTGATAAGGATTTTACAAACGTCGATAAGCGCTTTTGCTTTTTGATTCGGGAATCCTGCCGGTCTTATCAGTCTTGATATCTCATCAACGTTCGCGCTCGCTACTGCGTTCACGGAATCGAACCTTTTGAAAAGAGCGTCTGATGCTTTCCTTGTGTTGTCATCTTTTGTTCTCTGCGACAGTATCGTTGCTAACAATACGTGAAAAGGAGAAGGGTCCCATTCCGGTGATAATCCTTCCGACGAGCGACCGGGGTATGCGCCTCCTCCGTATTCCTTTGACAGCCTGTCCAGGATCGTTATCATCTTTTCCTTTCCAGATATGATATCGCCTCCCCTGCCATATGTAACGAACCTGTTATCAGTATCGTTTCGTCACTGATCCTTTTTCCTTTCGCAGAATCTATCGCTTTCTCCAAGTTCTTTTCCGTAAATACCTTATCAGAATATCTTTTCATTATTTCCGTCAGTTCTTCAGAGGGCAAAGCCCTCTCGGAATTCGGTTCCGTTACGATCACTTTTGACGATATCCTGGAAAGTGTTTTGCATATGTCCTCGGCTGATTTATCTCTGAATGTTCCTATTATCAGCGTCACTTTTCCGTATGCTTCCGAAATGTCGGAAGCAAGTTGTTTTGCACCGGCTGATGTGTGTGTTACGTCCACAATAATATTCTCGTCGGGAAAGTATTCCATCCTTCCTCTCCATCTTACGTTCCTTAATCCTTCGGTGATGTTACCGATGTTCACCTTTTTGATCTGTTTTGCGCACTCTATCGCTATTGCCGCATTCTCAGACTGACATCTTCCCGGTATGCCTATCTGATATTCGTTATTGCAGTAGTTCATTGTTACATATCCGTCATCAAATGATGTTATCATTATGTCATCTGGATCTATAGCGATCATGAGGGAACCTTTCTTGTCTGCAACATCCTTTATCACGTTCAGGGCGCTTCCTTTGTTTGCGGTTATTATGGGCACATCATTCTTTATTATCCCTGCTTTTTCAAAGGCGATCTTTTCAATTGTGTCTCCCAATATATCAGAATGTTCGTTGCTTATGTTCGTTATTGCCGTTATCTCAGGCGTTACGGCGTTCGTTGCGTCAAGCCTTCCTCCCATTCCTGTTTCGAGTACAGCGTATTCGACATTCTTTTTTGAAAGATGCAGAAATGCTATTGCTGTGGAAACTTCGAAGAATGTCGGATCCATCCCTTCCGAGAGCATCTTATCAACAATTGGTTTGACGATTTGCATCAAATTTTCAAGTTCATTGTCATCGATCTCTTTTCCGTTAACGGATGTGCGTTCATTGAATCTGATTAAGTGTGGGGATGTATACATCCCCACACTTATATTCGCGTTCATCAATATTGAATATAACATTGCACACGTCGATCCTTTTCCGTCCGAAC
>WQXR01000091.1 GCA_009784745.1 Methanomassiliicoccaceae archaeon
AGCCTGCCTTTCATTGCCGGTGGTTTATTGGTTGTCATATTCATCTCCTCTCTATGGTGATCTCTCTGCGTTGCGGAGCGACCCTCATAAGGATGTCCCTTAGCATGTCGTCATTGATCATTCCCGCAAGTCTGCCCGATTGTGCTAATTGAATTAACTGCACTTCCACCATATTGGCCATCTCAGGGTTCGCTACCCTTACGTTGGATAGTCTGTCCCTTGCCTCCGGTGTCAGTATCTGTCTGAGCATCGCCTGCTTCTGGATCTCCATCTGTCTTGCACGCTCTTTGGCCTCTGCCTGCTGCTGGCCGCCTTGCTGCATCTCTGCCAGTTTTCTTTGCCTAAGTGCTTCCAATTCAGAATCGTCCATGCTTTCACATCCTCACGATTTCATCTCGTCGAAGACCTCTTTGGCGGCGTTGTCCAATAATGACATTCCGCTCGGGCTTATTGCACGCCCTTCTTTTCCCTTGGTCACGAGGAAACCGGCGCTTTCCAGTTGCATCATGCATTTCCTTGCGATGTTGCGGCTTCCTTTCACTGCTCTGTTCGGTTTTGAGCCCATATCTGCGTACCCTCCGTACTCGGCTGCGAGTCTGGAGGAACCCATCGGCCCCTTTACGTAGATCTTCCGAAGCACGGATGCGGCCCTTGTGAACCACCAATCCTCCTGCTGCGGTGCTTTCTCGGTATGCCTGCCGGTTTTTGCATACTCTGCCCATTCCGGCGGGACTATCGCTGAATTCTGTTTTAATTTTTCAGCTGCCCTGAGTATGAGTTTCTCGGCAGGAACGTCATAGACTGTTACCATTCAATTACCTCTTTGATTACAACGCACACACATGTGCGAAGCGACGGAGGCTGTCATTCTGTAATTTGTATATAAGCATTGCTGAAATATTCGATAACAAAAACAACTCCGGCGTTGTCGAAGGACCCCGCGCGGCCTGCACCGCAATGATGCCACGGATCCGTACTGAGTACGAATTTAACTCCGTGAATGCTTCAATAGCGATGAGATATATGAAACCTTCTGAGAAAATTATCAGGAACAGCCTTTCATTGTTTGTTGATCAAACATCCTTATTGACATTCAGAACATATCTTGTGCTTCTTCCGCCTTCCTGTCCTTTGATGAGTATCCCTTTCTCGATGAGGTCGTTGATATCATTTATTGCCGTATCTTGCGAACAATGATTTATCCTTGCCCATCTCGAGGATGTCAATTCTCCGAGAAGATCGTCCAATATCATGTTTACCATCTTGTTCTGGCGTTCATTCATTATTATCGACGAATTTGAATTCCAGAATTCCGCTTTCTTCAGCACGGAATTGACGGACGTGATACTGTCCTCAACTGCATGTTCAACGCATGATATGAACCATTCCATCCATTCCGTTATGTCCTTACCTTTTGTTCCGGCCTTTTCCAGAAGGCTGTAATACTGCAGCCGCTCCTTGTATATTCGCTTCGAAAGACTGTAGTATCTTACCTTTCCCTCATTCCTTGCCAGCAACATATCCGATATCGCTCTTCCGACACGTCCGTTACCGTCATCGAACGGATGTATCATAACGAACCACAAGTGTGCGACAGCGGATCTTATTATGTCGTCCTCTTTACTTTCGTCCATCCATTTTAAGAATTTTTTCATTTCGTTGTCCACTCTTTCCGCATCCGGAGCGATATAATGGATGCGCTCTTTCCCCATTGCTCCGGATACCACCGCTACGGATCCTTTTCTGTAATCGCCGATCGTGATGTTCGGATGACTGCCCATGAGTGAGGAATGCCATCCTGACAGACGTTCCTTTGTTAACGGTAAATTGCAATTTTGATTTGCGTCCATTATCATCTCAACAACGCCGTCCTCACGTCTCGATATCTTTCCCTGATGCTCTATACCGAGGCGCTTGTGTATTGATGATCTTACATGCCCTTCAACAAGATATTCTGATTCTATCCTTGATGATATCATAACATCGTCTGTCAGAGAATCGATGAACCTTCTTTCCGCATTAGGTCTCAGATGTTCCATCATTCCCTGCAGTTTTCCCTGTGTGAACCTTAATTTTCTGACGGCTTGTTCTATTACGTCCTTATTCCATGTGAATTCGGTCCATCCTTCCTTTTCATGAATGTACATAATCTACGAATGTTTTTCGTAGAATAAATAATTTTTCTATGATTAATCTACGAATATTTTTCGTAGAATAATTCGAATATTCTCCGAATCCTGACGTTCGGAGATGTGTACCGGCGACCGTACGGGAAAAATGTGTTAACCTATACCAACTTGATAATCGGCGTTAAAACGTTAACGGCGATATTCGTCATAGTATACAAAAAATACTCAAAATATCCGTAGTATATATACGAAAAACGTATCCTCATCAACGGTTTCTGTATCGGACAAGAATGGATACTGAATTAAGACTTTAAAAAGCACCTTAAAAACGCGCGTCCGAGTAATGGAGAGTTATATGAACTACGAAATCCATAGGGCGTCAGAGCGCAACGATAAAGGCAGCAGCAGTTAAGAGGGAACGTAGGAAATGAAAAGTATATTCCTTGCATCGGCAGGTATCAAATTAGGCAAGACCGTGGTTGCTTTAGGACTTGCTTCGAATTACCGCGGAAAGGCAGGATACTACAAACCGTTCCAAGATACGATGGTGCAATGGGGCGACACCATGGTGGATCAGGATGCTTTGCTCATGTCCGAAGTGTTCAAACTTGAATCGGGAGATAAATTATCACCGTTCGCTTACGACATCTACGATCCGCCGAAAATGAACGGTCTTATCGCTAAACATGTTGAACTATCAGCAGGCAAGGACCTGATGATAGTCGAAGGCGGACGCGAACCGTCCACCGGATTTGCGCATAACATCTCTAATACAGATTTCGCGAAAGCGACGAAGATGCCTTTGGTAATTGTCTCAACTGCGACAAGACAATCCCTTGATATGATAATCGTAACAAGGAATCTGTGCGAACAAAAGGGATTGGAGCTGAGAGGTGTCATCTTCAACAATGCGACCGATGCCCCTAAGAAATTCTTAGAGGATCGCGGTATAAAGGTATTGGGTGAAATTCCGACGATACCTGAGCTCAGGACGTTCAGGATACAGGAGATCATGGACAAGATGCACGCGAAGATCATTGCCGGCGCAGCCGGTATGGACCGCGTTGTTGAAACAATGTTACTCGGAACAATGACATTGCAGTCGGCGATAGACATAATGCGCAAAGCGAAACGCAAAGCGCTTGTTACCGGAGGCGACAGGACTGAATTATTGATAGCTGCGTTATCTACGGATACATCATGCATCATCGTCACGGGCGGTATAAGGCCGTCGAGTACGGTACTCTCAAGAGCTGATGAACTGAAGATCCCGATATTGATGAGCAATGAGCATACGATACATGTTGCCGAAACTTTGGAACAACTTATCGCACGTATCGATCCGAAAGATAAAATGAAGGTCGACGCCATCAAAAGCAACATTCGTGCGAACGTGGATCTGGATGCCGTCTGGGAATGATTGTATGAAAAGATCATTCTTTTGAATGTTCTATCATATTCAGCAGCGTTCTTTTCTCATCATCGGATAATTCTCTGTACGTCCCTTCCTTAAGATCGTTCAGTTCTATGTTCAGGATACGCACTCTTTTCAAAGATATCACATCGTAACCGAGATGTGCGCACATTCTCCGTATCTGCAGGTTCATGCCTTGCGTTAAGATAATTCTGAACTTTTTGCTTCCTGTGCGTTCAACAGAACATTTCTTTGTCACCGTCCCCAATATGGGGATACCTGATGACATCTTGTCAATGAACGTCTTTGTTATCGGTCTGTCAACTTCGACGATATACTCCTTCTCATGGCCGTATCTCGATCTCATCATCCTGTTAACGATGTCGCCGTCATTCGTCATGAGTATGAGACCTTCCGAATCCTTGTCCAGACGGCCTATCGGATATATTCGTTCCTTATGATTCACAAGATCAACGATGTTGTTCTTCTCATTGACCGCAGTTGTGCATACAATACCCTTGGGTTTGTTCACCGCTATCAGTATCGTTCTTTCTTTATTGTGTATCCTTTTGCCGTCAATACGTATGTCCCGGTCATTTGACACGTACATACCTACGGATGCGATCTCACCGTCAACCGTTACTCTATTCTCTTCGATGATACGGTCTGCCTCACGCCTTGAGCAAAGGCCTGAGTCGCTGAGGAATTTATTCAGACGTACCTTATCGGGATGCACATGACCGCATTGCGGAAGGATACTATGAAACTTACGAATATGTCGTCGATAAGAACAAAATGACCGCCACCTTTAAGAAAAGTTCATGTATCGTGTGTAGAAGGTATTGAACATGGTTGACGAGGCGTCCGTAAAGAAAGCACAAGAACACTTCGGAGAACTGCTCAGGAAGCAGATGGTAAGGATAGACAGGATGAAATTGAATAAAGATCCCGTTGATCTTTCCAAACTGAAGAAAATAGTGATAGGCGTATGCGGCGGTGACGGTATCGGGCCGTATATATGCAATTCCGCAAGAATAGTTATGGAACATCTGCTTGCCGACCGTATAAAGAGCGGAAACATTGAAGTAAGAACGATAGACGGGCTTACGATAGAGAGACGAGTAGAAGTGATGAAAGCGATCCCCGACGATACGCTTGAAGAATTGAA
>WQXR01000092.1 GCA_009784745.1 Methanomassiliicoccaceae archaeon
GAAAGAGGAACATATCGTCGACGGAAAAAGAATGGATGTGCTCGTGCACAGGAAAGGCGCAACACGTGCGTTCCCTGCCGATCATAACGAGATCCCGATGATCTATCGGAATGTCGGTCAGCCTGTCATAGTTCCGGGTGATATGTCCGCAGGAACCTACGTTCTCGTCGGTCTTCCCGGTGCGATGAAGAAAAGTTTCGGGTCCTCATGCCACGGAGCAGGAAGGAAAATGTCGAGAAAGGCAGCCGCGAACAAACTGAACGTGAACGATCTCCGTAATTCTATGAAAGCGAAGAACATCTACCTGAGAACGGGGGACGGCGACGTCGTTGATGAGGCGCCGGAGGCGTACAAGGATGTTGATACCGTTGTTTCAGTTGTCTGCAATTCCGGACTCGCAGGAAAAGTGGCAAAACTGAGGCCGCTGGGCGTTGTCAAAGGATGATGCCGAATTTGTGTTACCAATAGTGATACAGACCAAATATTCTTTAAACAGTAGCACGCATACACGTGGGCGAGCAGGACGGTATAGGAAATGGATACGAAGAGACAATACTGAATTCAGAGATCCAATATCGATGATGTTACCTTTTCAACACGTTCCTTATGTTCGTCCGGTGTGCTCACCATCACCGCCCAGTCGAAGATCTCACGGCTTTGTAATGCCTTCGATACGGGCGATATCTTCGTTATCGGACGCACACGATCATCATATAATATCGAAACATCCGTTTTTCCTATTTTCACGCTGCCGTGCAGCGATGACCTCGAAGGCATATCCACGATAACATGGGAATAATCTATTCCCGCCGTTTCAGCTATCTCATCCTCGAGTCTCCTCTTTTCCCTGTATCCGGAATATTCTGCGATGATGTCTATCTGCTCATCGTTCAGGTCTGCGGTGTAAACGGAGAATGCTTTCTTGTAAAGTCTGCGGTGAACGAGCGATCTTGTTATCTCTGATGAACGTCCGTTGCTTCTTATGAGCGTATCACGAAGGTCGTGG
Organism: Methanomassiliicoccaceae archaeon; assembly: GCA_009784745.1. GTDB lineage: Archaea > Thermoplasmatota > Thermoplasmata > Methanomassiliicoccales > Methanomethylophilaceae > Methanomicula. The sequence goes on from WQXR01000092.1 coordinate 1,007, forward strand.
TCATCCATCAGATGCAGTTCGTTCATCTCTACATCGGATAATTCAACTGCTTTCGATAACATCATTTCCGCTATGCGGACAGTTTTATTGAAATAAACGGAAGAGTACATCAACGCTCTCGAGACCATCAATCCTTCCGCCGCTACAATACCGCCCCGTTCCAATACTATCGTATTGTTGTGCATCCTCATTTGAGTTAGCAAACGCTCAACGTCAATGGAACCGTGCGCCACGCCTGTGTAGTGGGCATCACGCAGCAGATAATCCATCTGATCCGCATCAACGGGACCGTGTATCATCTGATGCAAATGGTCCTTTGAATTAAAGAACGACTGTTTTCCTTCCGACGGTGAAAAAAGACTTGATCCCTGTACCTCTGATCTCGGGTTCGCGATGAGATCACAGACCGCATCGGATGATATCCCCTCTTCTTCCAATAATTCCGATATCGTTCCCGTGCCGCCTAAGATATCGGCATCTCGTTCCTTATGTGAAGGTATCGTCCCTTTTATCAGTTCACGGGCCATTTCCATGTGATCTGTTCCTGTTCTGTTCTCATACAGTTCCGAGAGATTATGAGAATACGGTAAATGACATATATCGTGCAAGAGCGCTGCCGCTTTCACGTGATCCATATCGTCCTTGCTCAATTTTACGGCGTTCCCCATTCTTGATGCCAAATGGTACACGCCTAAACTATGTTCAAGTCTCGTATGATTCGCTCCGGGGAAAACAACATTGGCCATTCCCAGTTGCTTCACATTCCGTAAACGCTGCAACTCATGTCTTGAAAGTAATTTCAAAAATATCCCTGAGACGGTTATACTTCTGTGCAGAGGATCGTGTATAACTTTTTCGGTCATGTTCTCACCGATCTCATTGTAATTTCACAACTCCCGTCATACCTTGACCTTCTTCTTTCCCTTCGATATCAGATTCTCTATCTTCACGCCGTTCGTTGTCAAAAGGATGAACATGTCGCCGATGACGACCATATCTCCGCCGCAATCCTTTGTTATTCTCTTCAATTCAAATATTATCGTCTCCATCGCATTACTGCGGTTCTCTTCGGACAGGGCACAGCGTATGAATAAAATATTTCCCTTGTACGCAAGATCGGACGCTTTCGAAAGATCCTCAAATGTTCTTATCTCCATTATCTTTACTCTTGCGTCGGTCTCGTCGGGAACGTACAGCGGATATCCCGTAAGATCGACCAGACCTTTAGGTTCTATGACCGTTGCGTTCCGTTTTTTCAGTAAACTCATTCAAATTTCCCTTTCCTTCAATGTGTTCATTTCCTTCAATGTGTTCATTTCCTTCAATGTGTTCATTTCCTTCAATGCGTTCATTTCCTTCAATGTGTTCATTTCCTTCAATGCGTTCATTTGATATTATTTCTCATCCGACTTCCACAACTTATCGCCGACGTTGTGCATTGTTCTGATGACTTTTCCTTTTCCGCCTTTCTTTAATTCATCTCCGGATACTAACGAAATTCCTATTGCCAACGGAACTAAATTCTTGATGTCACGTATCCATACCATGTCATTTGCTTTTATTTCCGTATCTGCGTCAACGATGCCCGGCGCCATTATATCGGCGCCGTTGGTAACATACGGAACGGCACCCATATCAACGGTCACAAATTTCTTTTGCGGTTTGTATTTTAATAGACCGCGCACTGTGAGAAAGGTCCTTCCTTCGTGTACGATCGCAAGTATCTCTCCGTTCACGTAAATTACGTTGAATTCGCTGCTTTCTGCGAGATCGACGGCATCATCGGAAGTGAATGTTCTGATGCCCAGTTGTTCTTCTACGCTGTCGGAATAAACTTTCACATCCTTCGTTCTCAGACGTTTCCTTTTACGGATCATTATGTCTGCCATGTACGCTGACGATGTATGTATCAGTATACAAACTTTGCATCTTTTTTCCCGACATGTTTATTCCGTTCGCGGGGTTCATGGTATCGTGACGTGCATGATTTTGTATAGACTTGTCTGTCATCGTTATGCATCTGTTCATTACGCGTGTGACGTTTTTTATACCTGTTGTGCGTAACACTGTATAGATCCGTAAGACCGCCGAGAACAGCCGCCTGAATCGGTTGCGGAGGCAGGATCATTCTCTTCTTCTGTTCAATCTCCTCAGCCTGTTCATCGTTCTGTCGTTCGGCTTTGTTCTTTCATCCGTCATGCCTATTATATCTATCTTGTCTGCGTTTCCGGCCTTGACGAATTCACCTAACGCACCGGTCACAAAATCAGCCACTTGCAGGCCCTCTTTATGATCTCCCGTTTTTGAACTTTCTTCCTTGGCCTTGACATCCTTGCCGTATCTTTTAGCATGTTTTTCTACAAAATCCGCAACACGGCCGCCGTAATCTGAACTCTGATCAATGATCACCAGAATGTTCTTACTTTTGGTGTCTGTGAACGCGATACTGATAAGTTCTTTCAATTCCTTCTTTTGGATCCTTGAATTGCTTATCCCACACCAGCTGTCATCGGCGGTCTTGTCAACATACACACCGTACGTTCTTGCTTCAGCATCGGCGATCTCTTTGAGGACTCTGATTTTTACATGTTCCGGAGATCCGCTGTATTTTGGTATCTTGTCCTTAAGTTCTTCTGGCGTGACACCGTACTTTTCAAAACTGAGTTGTTCCCATTCTCGTCTCAGTTCTTTTGCGATCCGTATGAATTCCTGCGGACGATCTGTTACGGTTGCGGTCATGGCGAACTTTGTGTTCTCATTGTTCTTTGTCTCGTCGATGAACATGTGTAAAAATATCAATTCGTAATTTTCGATACCGGATTTTAATGTCGGTTCCGCAGACTCAATGCCATCTTCGGTTATTGTTTCAGATCTCCTGATGGATGGACAGAATACCGTATATTTAATATACCTTTCGTGACGCTGATCAATTGTTTTGACAAGCTATCATTCTTGCGGCGAAACAATGTTCATATCACATGTACTCTAAGTTGAAGGAGGGTTCGGGGAACATGGCGCCCACTGTTGTGGGCGCTGTTCCCTTTTTTCGTTTTGCGTTCTTGTTTACGTTCACGTTGCGTTCTTCGTATGTTTCCGCTTTTCACCTCATGATCACGGTTTCCTCAGGAATATGAAGTAACCTGCTGCCGCAAGACCGCCTACCGCAACTACTGCAACGGCTGCTACCACAACGATCGTGTCGATACCGTCGTCAGACGGTTCGACCCATATCGCATACAACGTTATCGCATTCGAAGGCATCGTTACCGTTGCTCCCGATGCGTATGATGTTCCGGTTCCGTCTATCTTAGTGTTCCAATGTTTGAACACCAATCCTTCCGGTGCCGTTATATCAGTGATCGCGGAAGCGGTGAATGTTGCACCTTCAATTTTAGGCGTTTGTACCGGTAACTCTCCGGTACCTTCGTTCAGATTGTACGTCACATTGTAAAGCGGATCCCATTTCGCATACAGCGTTTTATTCTCAGTTATTGTTGTTTCAAAATCGAACGCTGTTGTCAATAGTGCGTCGGAATACCATCCTGCAAATTGGTTTGCCGCTTTTGTCGTTACCTGTGATATTATCTTTCCGTCCTTGAGAACGTATACGTCAGTAACGGAAGTACCTCCGTTGCTGTTGAACGTTACAAGTGCCA
>WQXR01000093.1 GCA_009784745.1 Methanomassiliicoccaceae archaeon
CCCTTTTTATAGAAATATATCTTTAAATCTTTATATTCGCAGTAGTATGAGCGTTCGTGTCGTTCGAAGAGATGATCGGGAATGCATCCGCCGGAAGCATAACGGCGATGTTCGAATTAGGTCAATATCATGCATTAGGCATCGAAACGGAAGTTGACGAAAAGGAATCATTCAAGTGGTACGAGATGGCCGCAGATCTTGGTCATACGGCATCCGAGTACATGATCGGTGAATGTTATTATCACGGCATAGCCGTTCCGAAGGATGATCATGAGGCTTTGCTTTGGTACATACGCGCAGCGGAAAAAGGTGATAGACGTTCGATCGGTGCGATATCGTTATACAAGGAACGGAAATGGGTCTTCGATGCGAAAGATACATTTGAACGTTACAAGAAAAATGCGGACGATGGGAAGACCGGATCCGCATATATGCTTAGCCGTTTCTATTTTTACGGAACAGGTGTTCAGCCGAATATCGATGCATCATTCAGATCATGCTCAACAGCCGCCGAAAAGGGACATATCGATGCTTTGTACGAACTCGGCATGATGTACAGGAACGGCATCGGCACGATAAGGAACGGAAGCAAAGCATTTGAACTCTTTAAGAAAGCGTCAGATAACGGACAGAGGGATGCATCCCTTGCACTGATAAGATGTTACGCTGAAGGTACGGGCGTTGAAAAGAATGAGAAGAAGGCGTTCGAGATGATATCCGATCTTGCGGATACGGGATCGGAGGATGCGGAATGCGAACTCGGAAGATATTATCTGGAAGGCATAGGCGTTGAATCAGATCCGTTATACGCGTTCGGATGGTTCTCTGTTGCCTCAACTCACGGTTCCGTCGATGCGTTGTACGGATTGGCACAATGCCACCAGAGAGGAAAAGGTGCGGACCGTGATAAAAAGAAGGCGTTGGAACTGTATAAAATGGCAGCGGAACTCGGACAGAAGGATGCTATGGTCGCTCTCGCTCATATGTATACTGACGGGCGTGATGTTCAGAAGGATGAAAGAACAGCATCCGAATGGTTCCTTGCCGCTGCTGAAAATGATTCGGAATACGCTCAATTCAACATCGCCCAGAGATACTTGGAAGGCAAAGGCGTGAAGAAGAATGACAACGAAGCGTTCAGATGGTTCCTCCGATCGGCACAGAACGGTAACGCAACATCTCAGTTCAACGTAGCGGAAGCGTACATGAACGGCCGCGGTATCAAGAAAGATGAGAAAGAGGGATACAAATGGTTCCTCCGATCGGCACAGAACGGGCACCACAGATCGCAGTATCATGTAGGCGTATGCTTAAGCAAAGGTTCCGGCGTTGCGAAGAATATCAGCGAAGCTTTTAAGTGGCACCAAATGGCCGCTGATGCGGGATACGGAAAATCACAGTATTTCATCGCTCAATGTTATTCCGAAGGCCGCGGTATCGGAAAGGATGATAAAAAGGCGCTGGAATGGTATCTTAAGGCAGCATCCACCGGACATGTGCTTGCACAATACTACGTAGGTCATCACTACGCTAACGGCATCGGTACCAAACCGGATGAGGAACAGGCAATAAAATGGTACACGCGAGCAGCAAAACAAGGTCATACATATTCACGTCAGTTGATCGAATCATGCTTCGGTGAGAAAGTTAAACCTGCAGTGAAGATGACACCGTTCGAGAAACATCTGGACGAGGCGGAGCACGGAGACGTTGAATCACAGTATATAATCGGCAGATACTACGAAGAAGGTATCGGCGTCGAAAAGGATCTGAACGAAGCAAAGAAATGGTATACGAAAGCCGCTGCTCAAGGTCATTTCAACGCGAAAAAAGCAATGACGATATATCTGAAACAGCAGAAATGATCTTTTCGCAGCTTTGAATATCATCTGCGGCATTTTCCTTATATTATTATCTCTATTATATAGAGCATAAAAAAGGGAAAGGCGGGACGTGTGTCCCGTTCAGAATTCCTTTTTGCTGAAAAGGTATGCCGACAGCACCGTTGTGATGACCGCCCATGTTGCCATTATCGAAAATGCCATCAGGTGCGACGGATAGAACACACTGAGATTGAATTCGCCACCGCCTGGCATCGGGAAAGATGAGCTTTGCGTAACTTCCCCTGATATGTAATTCGCGATATCCTTCGCAGCATATGTAACACTGAACGCAGGTTCATGGCCGAATGTCTCCAATATGCCGCTGACTATCTGCAGTATCAGTAAAAGCGACGCTATCGTCACTATTACGGCGGTCGATCCTTTCTTGAACAAAGAACTCATCAGTAACGCGAACCCGCCGGCGCCCAGCATGAACATCAGCGCCATACCCAATGAACCGAATGTATTGGTGTCGACGCTTCCGGTGTTCAGAATTGATAGCAGCATGCACAGTATGTAGTACGCGATCAATATCGCGCCGCAGACGATGTAACATGCCAATACCTTCCCTATGAAGAACGATGTCCTTTTCATAGGTCTCGGGAACATCAGTAATGCTGTACGTTCTTCAAATTCAGCGGCTATCGTCGATGCGCAGAACAATGAGACGCCGATTATCAGCATCAGGTCGATAATAGAAACATAACCTTCCATGAACTTCGTCGGATCTTTCGGCAATCCTCCTTCGAATATAATGTTCAGAGCAGTGATAAGAACGAAAAGCAGTACCGCGATGCTGACGAATATCATCATCTTTCTGCTGCGTACGTGTTTCAGCATCTCGTATTTTGTTACAACGCCTATCTGTCTCAGGTCATCTGCTATACCGTCATTCATGATATCACCTCGACTCCTTTATGAGGTCCAGATAAACTGACTCTAAGTTATCATTCGATATGCTGTACACGTCAATACCCATTGCGGCGACATCTTTGAACAGCTACGCTTGTTCAACATCACCACCATTAAGCCGTATGCTTATGTTGCCGTCGTCCATGCCTGCGTTCAGAACGTTCGGTAATGATGCGATATCATCTAATGTGTTCTGCGATATATTTCCAAGCGCTTTTATCTTCACCATTCTTGCGCCGGTGCGGTTCATCACCGCATCCGTTGTATCGTGAACCAATAATTTACCATGATTTATCATTGCGATCCTGTCGCAAAGATCGCTTACTTCGTAAAGCATGTGCGAACTCATGAATATCGTGAGATCGCGTGTCTTCAGTTGTTTCAGTATCTCGCGTATCTCTATCATCCCTCTCGGATCCAGGCCGGAAGTGGGTTCATCCAATATTATCACGGACGGTTCCGTAAGTAACGACTGACCCAACGCAATACGCTGTCTCATGCCTTTCGAGAATGTTCCTATCCTCTTGTCAGCCCATTCCGTCATCTTCACCTTTTCCAATATCTCCGGAATCTTCACGGAAAGCGATTCACTGCTCATGCCGTTTATTTTACCAAGATAGGTCATCGTTTCCACTGGCGTAAGATACGTATAGAACTCCGGTGTTTCCACAACTGTTCCGACGTCCATCAAAGCATCTTTGGCATTCTTTGTCACATCTATGCCGTTAAGGAATGCGGAACCTGACGTTGCACGTATGAGATTTGTCAATATCTTCAGTGTTGTGCTCTTACCTGCACCGTTCGGCCCTAAGAATCCGGTGAAACTGTTCTTCTTCACCGATATAGTAAGATCGTCCACCGCCATGAACTCCCCGTACTTCTTAGAAAGACCTTCTATCACAATAGGACTGTCCGCGTCTGAAATGTTCTCATCCTCCGTAATTCGCTAACACTATTAGCAATTAACTATATAATCATTCTTTATGTGTTCTCCGCCGCATATCTTATTTTTTTCTGTGTATCAATAATTATTTTTGCTGTTGTATTTTATCTCATTTTTTCCGTCATTTTTGAAATGTATATTACATGTAGTATTCATGTTATATATTCTCAGGCCGCGAGTTCAGTAACATGAACCGAAATACAAGGCTCAGAAAAAACAAGGAGGGGGGCATCGAAGGATTGCCCTTGCAGCTGATGATCATAATCCTGGTGGCAACACTGGGGACCGCCATCATAATCGGATGGATGGGTTCCCTGGAGACACCGCAGAGCATCGGCTCAGTGAATGTAGAGACAGAGAACATCCCGCTAAACGAAATTTCAGGATCGGAACGCTACACAGATTCCGGATACGTGAAGATATTCGTGGCGGATCAGAACGGCAACGGTCTCGCAGGTGCGACCGTTGTCCTCACCGGATGCAACGCAAAGACCGCTGACGGTAAGACGGTATACGGCATAACGGATGAGAACGGATACGTTGAATTCGAGGATATGCACGTATCACTGCGTGGTGCAAAAACAGGCCACATAACCGTAGAAGTATCAAAATCCGGATTCGGAACGAACTCGTCTGCAAGGATCATGGTGGTAGCTTGAGTCTGAACAGAAAAGGCATCATTGACCTTCCGGTGAAACTGATGGTGATCGTCCTGATCATCTCTATCTCCGTTCCTTTGCTGACGGATGCAATGGAACGAGGGGAGGTCAATAATGCTGCGTCTGTGATGAACTCAGAGGTAGACAGGATATTCAACGCCGTTGC
>WQXR01000094.1 GCA_009784745.1 Methanomassiliicoccaceae archaeon
GGCCATCATCCGCTCGGTCTCGGCAGAATTCCTTTTCCCGAAGTTATGAGCATGCAGTCTGATATGTACCATTCATCGGGAATACCGATAAACATCGCCGAAGGACTGATGGATAAGAGAATTGATGAAGTTCACAGAGCGGTAATGGCGTCAAATTATAACCAAAGCGTAGATGCCGCTAAACTTCTGAACATTCCGCTCATGAATATCCATACGCCGGCGGATAACATGGTCCAGCGTTTTCTGGAGAACTTCTTTGAAAAGGAGAACCCAAAATACATAGGCGATATCATAGATCTGCTGATGACGATACCTGAGTACAGGGAAGCATCCAAACAGAACTCTCCGCCTGAGATCATCTCAGGAAAGAAGAAAGGACGTGCAGGGAAGATAATGTTCAAGATGACCGGCGGAACGTCCGGTCCTAAAGAGATATATGAGAAAATGGCACAAGCGGGAATAGGAACTGCGGTCGGGATGCATTTTCCCGACAGTCATATAGAAGAAGCGAAAAAATACAACATCAATATCGTTGTAGCGGGGCACATGGCGTCCGATTCGCTGGGAATAAATCTGATAGCCGACATATGGGAGAAAAAGGGTATTGAAACTGTACCATTCTCAGGATTGATAAGAATAAGCAGGAATTGACGCAGGAATCAAAATGTTCGACGAACGGAGATCGATAATAATCAAGGACGGGATGAAGTTATCATTCGATCACGTTCCCGAAAGATTAGTTCATCGTGAGGAACAGATGAGCACTCTTCGTATGTTATTCCGTCCGCTGTTCGACGATAACCGTTCCGAGACTGCGTTCGTGACCGGCAGCGTAGGAACCGGAAAAACTGCAACGGTGAAAAGATTCTGCGCCGACATGAAGAGATACGGCGCAGATAACGGAAAAGGTGTTGAATACGTAATAATAAACTGCCGCCAGCGGAACACGGAGAATGCTATCGCGTTACAGATGATAAGGCACTTCGATCCCGGTCATCCCGATCGAGGTTTCTCGGTGTCGGAGATGCTTAGGACAGTTCGCAATATCGTTGAAACGAGAAAAATAAGATTCGTTGTCGTTCTTGACGAAGCGGACATACTCGTTAAAAAGAACACTCTTGATATCATATACCAATTATCAAGATTCAATGAAGAAAGTGTGAACCAGACGGCATCGGTATCGCTGATACTGATAGCTCAGGAATATATCATAGATCAGATAGACGTTGCTTCGTTATCTACGTTCAAAAGAACGAACACGATACGTTTCAGCAAGTACAAAAGAGATGAGTTGCGGGATATCGTAAAACTTCGCGCTGATGAAGCACTTTTCCCCGATCGGATAAGGGATGACGCCGTTGAACTTATTGCCGATATTTCGTCAGAATGGGGCGACGCAAGATTCGCTATCGATCTTTTAGATAAATCCGCAAGAAAGGGTGAGAACAAAGAGAACGGCGAAATAACCGCGGAAGAGGTAAGAGAAGCGAAGGCGATGATATACAGCGTCGTAACGGAATCGAAACTTAATGACCTTGACATCAACAGAAAAGTGACATTACTGGCGGTCGCACGCTCAATAAAGGAGAATGCGTACGTTGTCACCGGTGCCGTTCTGAAGACGTATAACGTTGTGTGCGAAGAATATGACCAGCCTGCCAGAAAGCATACACAGTTCTGGACGTATGTTCAGGACCTTGAAAGATCAGGACTTGTAACGACCATCGTGAAAGGCGATTCCGACGGCGGAAGGACGACGTTCATCTCTCTTCCCGATATTCCGTCAAAGGTGCTTGCGAAGAAACTCGAAGATCTTATCGACATCGACCGATAACGTAACACCAACCTGATGATGATGATGATGATGATGATGCACATACCCAGTATATCATTTGCCGGCAAGTTCTGAAAGCATCTTTCTCACTGCTGACAACGTCGATGTTACCGTACACATCTGTTCAATGTTCTCAGGCACCACCCACTTGTAATTCTTATTCTCACCATTAAGTTTGACATCCGTCGAACCGCACCTGAACAGGAAAGGATATACTTTCCAGATAACATCATTCTCACGAACGAATATCGGGTCCAGAGATATCAGGGGATCATGAACGCTCAATCCTGTTTCTTCATATATCTCCCGCTTCGCGGCATCGGCCGCGGATTCATTCTCTTCGATCTTGCCTGCAACAAGCGACCATACTCCCGGGAACGATGATGCGTCGTCGGGACGTTCCAGCATCAGTATGCCTTTATCGGAAAGCAATGCGGACGATACTGATGTTATTATTTTCACATTGTGCAGTTCCATCGTTCCGTCGTTGCCGTCAACGGTAACGTCGTCGCCTGTCCTGAGGATATCGATATCAACGGAATCTATCATCGGTATCGACGATATCACGGCACCGGTGGCGACTATCGTCTCCGCCGCTTTGTTTATCACCGCCGCAGGATGTTTGTTGTTCGCTTTCAGATCATACATCGTAAAAGAACCGACAGTACTTCCTTTTCCCTGCGGGAATACAAAGATCTTATTGCAGATATTTTCATTATCGCCGACCTTCAGCGAACCCGTGGACGTATCAACGCCGCCGAGGAAACTGAATGCAGTATCAATTTTAAGAACGATACCTCTTGCTTTTCCCTTGGATATCGTCCTTCCGCTGAACTTGCTCACAATACCAGCTCCATGAGTTTGACGAAATCCCTGCACATAACTTTCTGCGAACAAAGCGTAGGCAGATAATTTCCCGCTTTCGCGGAGTTCGTTCCCGTTCTTTGGTAATTGGATTCTATCGGTGCGACCACCATGCAGGTATCCGCAAGGACGGGACCGAATGTTTCCAGTATCCTAACTTCATCGGGACATTTTTTCCTTACTTCCGATGATGTACAGAACCATATGTCCACATCGTTCCTTCTCTTCTTCCTGCCTTTAAGGAACGAAGCCATTTCTCTTATCTCTTTCACGGTAAGATGAGGACATCCGAATGCTATCAATTGAATATCATCCGTTGTGTTAACGGATGATAGCGCATCATCCAATTCCTTTTTTCCGATATGTATCCTTTCCAATCCAGAGATATCGTACGCGGATGCTTCCGGTGTTACGTTCTCAACATGGAACATCGCCACGGAACCGGATGATGCCATGGCGGCTGCCATTGATTTCATCTCCTCCACACCCGGACGTATGTTACGGTAGTACGGTATCTTTGACCCGATGGTCATTCCTACGGCTTGCCCTAAGAGCGATGATGAGAATAACGAATCATCGATATCTGATTCGATCACAACAGCAGGAGCACGGTTCTCTTTCAAATGCAACCCGTAATTCGCTGTTCTCCCGACGATCGCGGCCGCTAACGCTCCGGGTCCGCCCTCTCGGTTCGTTCTTGCGCCTATGTACGAATTTACGAACGATAACGCAGATGATTCCGCCCATGCGACATGTTCTCCGAATGATGGTATATTGTCATTCAGATACGGTGTGCACGAACATGACGTTCTTACGCCCATCTTTCCGTACAATTCAATTATTTTCAACTGTTTGGAAGCAAAATTTTCAGTTATCCTCATCTCTTTCCATCTGTCCCTGTCCATTCCTAACGGATTGAGCGTTGAGTTAACTTTTACTTTAGCATCCTTTGAGACATCCTCCAAATATCTGAGACCTCCGTCGCCTATCGTTTTGTATGACGCTCCGGATATGTGCGCCGACGTTATTTTGACTAAATTTTCGGCGTTGTATATCTTTCCCAGAGCGACAACTAGTTCCATCGCTTTCTGTGCGCTCTCTCCTTCGGCGCCGCCGAGGATCCTTTCCTCATCCTTGGTCAGGTACATAACGTAAGTGTATGCACATACGAAGTAATATTATCTCCGATGGATCGTGTGACATATCTGTCATCTCACGTATCGTGAGAACGTCTTATTCTTTTCTCAGACAGATTGGTAGATTACCTTTCTCACGGTGGTACGCTACACAGTCACAGCACTTTCCGTGTCTCGGACATTCGGAATTCACGCACGGGCATTCGTTGGTCTCTCTGGTGCACATCATGGTATCGAACAGAATAACGATTCAAAGCATTTAAGATGTGCTGAACGAATTTTAAAAAGGGTGCCGTTCAGATACGGATCAGACGCATGCATCCGGGTGTGTCCTCAGACGGGATCAGTTTATATCCGCCCTTAAGCAAGGATTCTTCCACTTCCCTGTTCCTGCGTTTCCTGTATTCAGAATATTCTTCCGGTGACAGATCTTTTGTCTCTTCGTATATCTTCTCGCGTATCTCGTGTATCTCGCGCATCGCTTTCGGTTCAGACATTTCGTATCACCTGGTGGAGATATGTTCTGCCTCATTATAACAGTTATTCGCCGCGACCGCAGCAATATGAAAATTGTGCTGAAGACTTGCAAATTAAACACGCGTTAAAAGATAACTTAAATATACTGGGGCAACATAGTCGTCTCGGCACATAAAAGCGGTTCGTACGTTGTATATGAATGAACGGCGGTAAAAATGGCA
>WQXR01000095.1 GCA_009784745.1 Methanomassiliicoccaceae archaeon
GTCGTAAACGAATAATATTTCCGATCCGGTCGGCTTTTCCAGAATTAACGGCTTTACCGTTAATGCTATTGTTTTTGTTATTACTTCGTAATTATCATCTAACGGTGTATATGTTGCTTCATATCCGTTATTGCGCACGATCGGTGTTTCGTTGCCGTTCACCCATGCCCATCCTTCCGGTAATTCTATATCGGATAATTTTCTGTTAGGATCATACGTTATCGGAGAAAGTTCCGGTTCAGAATATCTTCCGTCACCGTTGTTCTGGTCGTTAGGATCCGCTTTCTCTATTTTCCATTTAATTTCGAATGTGTTCGATGTTTCGTCGATCCATGCATAATTCTCTGTGTCATTAAGTGAAACGTATGCAACGTAATTCCCTGAAGATGTTCCCTTGTCTCCGGTGATGTTCATTGTTGATGCGTCAAAGTTGTTCAGCGTTAACGTGTGTTCGCTTCCGTCGTAAACGAAGGAAGTTTGCAAAGCCGCGGGCTTTGCCAATACGAGCGCTTTTACAGTGAGTAAAAGCATCTTCGTTACCGGTTCGTAATTATATTCAGCTGAGTGGTACGTCGCTTCGTACATGTTGCAATTGACAGTTGGAATTATTCCTCCATTGATCCAGGACCATCCCTTCGGCAGTTCTATATCAGATAATATTCTCAGCGGATCATACGTTATCTGCGAAAGTGCAGGTTCTTCGTAGTCCGGATCATCTGTTGCCTGTGCTTTGTGTATTGTGAATACAGAATAGAAGATGAATTCATTGTAATTTCCTGTTGCAGAGAATATCGCTCTCAGTTCGTAATCTCCGGCAGGTAACTCCTTCGTAACGTTAGACCAAGGCGTCCAATCGAAATCAGCTTTGAACGATATTGTAACGTATGCGGCGTTCACGTTATCCACGATCGGTGTTGACGGTGAATTTCCGTATATCCAATCATCTATCGATACGGAACCGGAACCTTCCGCTTTGTGTATGGTGAAATATATTGTCTTGGAGAGAACGCATATGCCGTTGCCTGTTATCGTTATCGATGCTGTTCCTGCGTTGACGTTATCATTGTAAACTATTGAACAGTAGTTCAAATGATCATCTGAAACGTCTGTGTGGACCGCAGGTTCATGTTCCGTTCCGTCGTAAATATGATCGTCAGGATCATGAATGAGAACGTCAAAGAATATCCCTGCATCTATTGTAAGATCTTCCACAGGAGTGAATGATAATACTCCCGATGATACGTTCTCCGTGTGCGTCCAGATGAATAATTTTTCATCCGATATCGGTCTTATTTGTACCGAGGAACCGTAAGGAACGTTTATGTCGCTCATCTCAGGAATTATTTTCCATGTTCCGCTGTTATCAATATCGTATTCCATACGATCGTTCGCTGACCCATTGGATGTTATTATCGATATCTTGTGCTTCGCCGGTTCCGCGTTCGCCGTTATGTAGTATTTCTTTGCCGTTTGCTTGGTAAATGTCCATTCGTTATCGCTTCCTGTTACAGGTATATCAAAACCGCCTTTGGTCGTTCCTACGGCTGCGGTGTGTATCTCTTCACTCTGTTTCGGAGTTAGTTTTACTGTGATATCGTTACCGTTCTTTACCGCCTTGGCGGCGGCTGCGCCGTCGTAATATACCAAAGTGGTGATGTCCGGATCGATCCACGTATCCCATATGTCACTCTCCGCAGTATTCACTGAGAGCGCTATAGCTCCCAGTTTCGGGCACAGATCGAACGCATGCGGAGCGATTATGCTTACGGAAGCAGGCATATGAACTGATATTAATCTCGTACAGTTGGAGAATGCGTAATCGCCGATGTATATCACGGAATCGGATATTGTCAGCGATGTCATATTGTACGAATATCTGTACGCTTCCTTGTATATTGACGTGACCGTGTACGTTTTTCCTTTGTACGTTGCGTATGACGGTACTGTGTAATCACCCGAGGGTGATGCGGTACCTTGGTATCCTTTTATTATCGTGACCTCGGCATTCGCTTCGTCCATTATCCTGTATTCGACGCCGTTCTGCGTGAATGTTTCGCCGTCGGCGCTTATTGTTACTTCTTCTGCTTCGTACTGAGGCAGCAGCGAGAGCGCTGTGAATGCTATCAGGACAACGATAAAAAGACTGCTTATCGTTATCACTTTCTTAATGCCTTTAGCATTGCGTCCGGCATTGCTCCCAATGCCGGTGCCGTTTATCCTGTTATCCCTTTTTCTGAACACTTTCTGACCTTCTGTGCATTATCTTTTTGCCATTCGGTACCATGTTCCAAAGCCGCTTCGTTGGATACGGATATAAAAAAGATATTAATGATAGTGATATATAAAAGTTACTTAGAGTAACTGACCATGCTGATGATAAACATTCAATAATAACTATATTTTGTATACTAAACTATATAGAAATTAAGTGTTCCTGACATCCGCGCCAGGAATGAAAAGTTTGTAAAAAAAGCTTAGAGATAACCGGACTTCTGCAGTGACATAAGATCTTCGGTGCTGAGTTTCTCGCCTGCTTTGAAACGTTCGAATATCTCTTCCGCTTCCTTCTTGAACTCGTTGTCAACTTTCTTTTTGCGGTCCTTTGCCTTCTTGCTTTTGATCGCAACGACATCCTTGTCCATTTTGTGTACGGATTCGATTTGCTCGATGTGCTTCTTGTGCTCCTCATCAGCCTGCGTCTTGCATTCGATGAACTGTAGCTGAGCGGCATCCGCTTCCTTTCTCAATTTGTCGGCTTCCTCGTATAACGCTATCATGTCGTCATGCGCCGTTTGTGCTGCTCTTGCGTATTCCGAAACTGCTTTATGATATACTTCCGCCTGAGATTTTGATTCTCTTAACTGATATACCAGCTCTTTAACTTCGCCGCCCTGTTCCGATGCTTTTTCTTTCTCGGCTATCTGTTTTGCGAGTTGAGATATCTGTTTTACAATTTCATTTTCCTTATCCTTTCCCAAAGGATTGGTCTGCTGTTTGAATTCCAGTTCGCGTAATTGTTTTTTCAGTTGTTTTATGGGAACTTCTCCCTCGGACCTTCTGTCCTGTGCAGGTTCTATGTCTTTCCTTAATGCCGATACCTTTTCGTTAAGTTCGGCAACTTTTTTATTCCATTCGTCCCTGAGATCCTTTGACTCCCTTACTTTAACATTAAGTTCGTCCCTGTTCTCGCGATGTTTGCTGGCCTCGTCAACAAGTGTCCTTACTTGTGCGTTAAGTCCGTCCCTCTTGACGATCCATTCTTTTGTCTGCTTATTCAGGTCATCTCTCAAACGTCTGTGCTTCTCCGCATCGTTGTTCATGATGCTTCGCTTCTGCTCCAGTGATTCCAGTTCCTCGGATGATGGTTGCTGTTCCTCCACAAATTCTTCCATTATCTCCACGCTCTACTCGTTCAAACAACACGGACCGTTTTAAAAGCACGGTCCTACGAACCTGCTAATAAAGGATGTTATTTATAATTGTTTGGCTGTTTTTTCACGTACGGGCGTTCATTTTTACGTGTGCTAGGGTGTGTTAACACCAATATTCACTGAAATACAGTTCCGATATTCATTTAAGGATCGTGTTCGATCCGTATGTTCCGATGAACGAATTGTCGTTGAAAATATACATTTTCTCAACTTTTGCAATGAATATTTCCACCGGAAACGAAGGTAGTTTCGGTCACCCCTCCCAGGATCATTTATATTAACGGTTCGCAATAATCATTTTGCACTTTATGGAAACGGGTACGATGACATCAGAAACAATGATAATTTACGGTGAGATCAACATCGAAACAATGATACACCGCGAGAACAGAAGGCTTGCCACCAAAGACTTCGAAAAAGTGTCACCCATAACGAGTATCGACAAGATAGAACCGTTCCGCAGACATGGGGGCGTGGAAGAGATATTCGTCAAGCCCTTCTCTAAGGAACCGATTGATGTAGAAACAGAACGTCCGAATACGAGCAGACCTATGTGCAGGAATCGTATTTTGACTGCAGATGAGCGCGGAGATATGGGCAGGACCTTTGGCCGTCCAAAGGGATACAACAGTTCAAAGACAATGATACTCGTGCTAACGGAAACAGATAATGCGAACGAACTTTTGAAGATCGCCACACGTTATCCACCAGATACACGTGTGAAGGATCCGAACAAACGTACAGGAGAGTTGAAATATCATTCGTCGGAGAACCGCATCAGAGAGGAGGCAGTAATGGATATGGCCACCCTGGATCCGAATGTGTACATACTCACCCTGCGTAAAAGTGCGGAAAAGGCGATAAAGAGGGGGTCGCGCATATACCGTGAGAACATGGCAGAGTTGATAGATGAATACATGAAACTTACAGATGCGGAAAATCTGTTTGTTGTCATAGACGATTCAACGTTCTTAAATGACACCATCGGCGTGGAACTCATGAAAAACACTGCAAAACGACACGGAAAGAATTTGATCCGTTATATTCAAGCGATTTCTGAGAACGAACTCATATTGTGGCCGCAAGA
>WQXR01000096.1 GCA_009784745.1 Methanomassiliicoccaceae archaeon
GTAGATCCGCACCGCCCCGGACACGAACTCTCATACTATCCGGGAGAGGTCACACTGCGTTTGGCTGATGTTGTTGTCATAAACAAGATAGACAGCGCAGATCTGGAGAACATACAGACGGTAAGGAAGAACATCGAGCTCGTTAATCCGAAGGCGATCGTTGTTGACGCTGCATCCACGCTGAGCGTGACGAAACCGGAACTTATCAAAGGAAAGCGTGTGCTTGTTGTCGAGGACGGTCCGACACTTACGCACGGTGAAATGAAAATAGGAGCAGGCGTTGTGGCGGCGAACCGTTTCGGATGCGCCGAAACAGTGGATCCGCGCAGCGCGGCGGTCGGAAAACTTGCGGAAACGTTCAAAACATACCCGAACATCGGAAAACTTCTGCCGGCCATGGGCTACGGCGAACAGCAGGTGAAAGATCTTGCAAAGACGATAGACAAGACTGATTGTGATGCAGTCGTCATTGCGACGCCGATCGATCTGCAGCGTATCGTCAAGATAAACAAACCCTGTGCGCGTGTTGAGTACGAATTACAGGAGATAGGGAAACCTGATCTTGAGGGTGTATTGAACGACTTCGTGAAGAAGATCAAGAAATCCAAAAAATAAACGTTCCTTAAGCAAACAAGAACATCGGAGCGGCCATAGAACATGGCCGCTCTGTAGATCTTTTCATCTTTGTCTATCATACAGGGTCATTTGTCTGAATTCAGACATCAATGTATATTTACTTTCAAACGGACCACCAAGCAACACATCAAAAACGTTGTGTCTCTCACGGAACACATTGAATCAATACCTTTATTAACAGTACCAATTTACGCCGAAAATCACAAAGAGTGATGTCTTAATGAAAAAAATAGGTATCATAGGCGGAACAGGATATACGGGAGGAGAACTGGCACGCATACTGTGCGTTCATCCCGATATCGAGATAACGGCGATGACATCCCGGCAGAGCGCAGGGAAGAAAGTATCGGATACGCAGACGTACCTGAAAGGTTACGTTGACATAGAGTATACGAACTCATTACCGAATGAATTGGACCTGGTGTTCGTGGCAACGCCGCACGGCGTAGCGATGAACGAAGTTCCCGCGTTGCTCGGATCAGGAACGAAAGTGATAGACATGTCCGGCGATTACCGTCTTCATGATACATCAGCATACAAAAAATGGTACGGTCACGACCACACGGATGCAAAAAATCTGAAAGATTCAGTATACGGTCTTCCGGAACTGTTCCGTTCGGAAATAAAGAAGACGAACATCGTTGCAAATCCGGGATGTTACGCAACAGCAACGATACTTGCAACGGCACCGTTGCTGATCGCCGATGTCGTCAAGGAGGAAATAACAGTGGATGCAAAATCCGGAACATCCGGAGCAGGCATGGTGCCGTCACCGCGCATACATCATCCGTTCTGCGGCGAATCGATAATTCCGTACAGCGTCGGATCGCATCGTCATCAGCCGGAGATAGAATATGTGTTGAATACAGTTTCAAAGAAATGTTCCGATGTATTGTTCGTACCGCACCTTCTGCCGATAGTCCGCGGGATATTGTCAACATGTTATCTTACATTGAAGAAAGATGTGACGAACGAAGATATAACAAAGATATACAACAAACAATACGGCAAGGAACCGTTCGTTCATTTCGTCGACGAACCGTCGATACGCTCCGTTGTATGTTCGAACCACTGTCAGGTGGGGGCATCCGTGTTCAATAAGAAAGTAGTAGCATTCGGAGCGATAGATAACCTCGTGAAAGGAGCATCCGGACAGGCGGTCCAATGCGCGAACATAATGTTAGGATTGAAAGAAACAGCCGGTCTGAACGTACCGGGGATGGGTGTGTAACATGGAAAAAGTAGACGGAGGAGTAACTTTCCCGCAGGGATTCAAAGCGGCCGGAGTACACAGCGGTGTCAAATACCGTTCGCTGGACCTCGGAATGGTGTATTCGGAAGTACCGGCACGTGCGTTCGTCGGATATACGACGAACAAAGTGAAAGCGGCACCTGTTCAGGTGATGATGTCCGAGAATTCGGAATTCTTATCCGCAATAGTGATAAACAGCGGCAACGCCAACGCATTGACCGGACGCCGCGGAATAGAGGACGCGAAAACAATGAAGTCCGTTGCGGCGTCAGAACTGAACGTTGATCCGAAGGAAATAGGAGTGATGTCCACCGGTCTTATAGGAAGATTCATGGACATGCACAAGGTACGTTACGGAATAAGCAAAGCGGCACGTGAACTGGAAGCAGGCCGCGAGGCGGACGCATCATTGGCGGAAGCGATGATGACAACTGACACAATAAAGAAAGAAAGTGCAGTGCGCGTACGCCTCAGCGACGGAACGATCGTCTCGATAGCAGCATTATCGAAGGGAAGCGGAATGATAGCGCCTCACATGAAAGTGGTATTCGGAACAACGCTGTGTGTCGTCACAACAGATGCGGTGCTCACGGAAAAATTCCGCAAGACATGGGGCGAGATACTTGACGATACAATGAACATGGCGACGGTGGACGGTGACCAGTCGACGAACGATACATGCGCATTATTGGCGAACGGCAAGGCCGGAGGAAAATGCGCTGACGAAGATCCTGAGTTCGTGGACGCTCTGAAGAAAGTGATGACAGATATCGCCAGAATGCTTGCGATAGACGGCGAAGGAGCAACGAAACTGATAGAAGTTCAGGTACTCGGCGCGGAAACGAAAGAGGATGCGCGCTCTGCCGTAATGGGGATACTTAACTCTCCGTTAGTGAAATCGGCGATATTCGGCGCAGATCCGAACTACGGACGCATTATGATGGCGCTCGGGAACAGCGGATGCAAGTTCAACATCGAAGATGTGCGTTTGACAATAAAAGGCGGCGACATGGAAGTTCCGATACTCGATTCCGGTGCGCCGGTGTTCCAAGAGGAACGTTCCGTCGAGGTCGTACGCATGGCAATGGACAACAAGGAAGTAACAATAATCGTCGATCTCGCTGCAGGCAATGAATGCGCAACGGGATGGGGTTGCGATCTCACGTACGATTACGTACGTATAAACGCAGAATATGCGACGTGATATCCATGTCATCATATCTGTTAAAATTCGGCGGTAACGCCATACGCGGCAAGGGTGACATGGATCGTCTTGCAAATGAGATATTCCATCTGACAGCGAAAGGCGCAAAGATAATACTCGTCCACGGCGGCGGACCCGAAATAACCGCTGCGATAGAGAAAAAAGGAATGACCACCAAGATGGTCGGCGGATTCAGAATAACCGACGACAACGTACTGAATGTTGCCGACGAAGTATTAAAGGGATTGAACAACGAAATGGTCGATTCGTTAAAGAACGCAGGCGTGAACGCTGACGGGATGCCGGGTCACAAGGACAAGATGATAACATGCGTCAAAAAAGCACCGATCAAGGCAAAGGACAACGGCATTGAGGTGACGGTGGACCTCGGACTCGTAGGCGAAGTTGATACCGTCGACACGAACAAGATAAAAGAAATGCTTTCAAACGGCATCACACCGGTGATATATCCGATATGCGCATCAGCCGACGGCATAAAGATGAATGTCAACGCGGACACCGTAGCATCAGGCATAGCGGCCGCATTGAAATGCAAAGAGATGATATTCATCACAGATGTGCCAGGCATATTATTTGATGTTAAGGACCCTTCATCAAAGATCGATACGGCATCATTGAAGATGATAGATGAGCTGATATCATCCGGCGTAATATCCGGAGGGATGATACCAAAGGTGGAAGCATGCCGCAATGCGATATTATCAGGTGTGAGTGCAGTACGGATGATAAACGGTAAGGATGAACAGATAAAGATGAACGGCGGCACGCTGATAACGGGGTGATGAAATGAACGTAAAAGAAAAAACGGAAAAATTCCTGTTCGGGAATTACGGACGTATCGATATCTGTTTTACTCACGGTAACGGCCCGTATTTGTACGATACCGACGGAAAACAATATCTGGACATGGTAGCCGGTATTGCGGTGAACTCAATAGGATATGCACACCCGAAATGGGTAAAGGCGGTGGCGGAACAAGCTTCCCGTCTTGCGCACACATCAAACCTGTATCAGGTGAAGGAACAGGCGGATCTTGCTGAGAAGATAGCATCAATAACGCCGAAAGGTATGGAAAGGTCATTATTTGTGAACAGCGGCGCAGAGGCTAACGAAGGTGCGTTAAAACTCGCCGTCCGGTACACCGGACGCAGCCGTATAGCGTCATCGCTGAACTCATTCCACGGACGTATAGCGTCATCGCTGGGAGCAACAGGACAGAAGAAATATCAGGAATCATTCGAACCGCTGATACCCGGATGTTACGATCACTTTGATTTCGGAAGCGAAGAATCATTCAAATCAAAGATAACAAAGGACACAGCGGCGGTCATCATAGAACCGATACAGGGAGAGGGCGGCGTCCGGAC
>WQXR01000097.1 GCA_009784745.1 Methanomassiliicoccaceae archaeon
ATACCGTCAGGTTACGTCCCGCCGATGATGAATGTTGATCCTGACATGAAAACTGATCTTTGGCTGTTCAGGATGACCTTTGAACGATCGAAAGGAGAATGAGGCGGCTGTTGAACAGCCGCCTAATACTGTCATAATCAGGAGATGTGAAACGATCATAGATGAAGGTGTGAACAAAGAAATCGATGGTGTCATCGGAACGGATGATCAAAATACACGTACAGAACATTGCAAAAAAGTATTCATTGTAACAGTCGACGAGTGGGGGAACGAGGGGATAAATGCTACTGTTGAAGAACCCGTGTATGTGATGGGCGCTATAACGAGCACAAATCCGAACAGACTTGCGGGTGTTTCAGCGGAGATGAGAAGACTTTACAATTACAGTGAAATAAAATATCACGATCTGAGGTCTGCTGAAAAAGAATACGGTGAGATGAAAATATCTGTCATAGGAGTTAAGGCAATTGGTGTGTATATAGACAAAAATGCTGAGAACAATCCTCCATGGTGGTACAAACACCTCGGCCATAGAAGCAAAGTGCACAGATTTGTCTTATCCGAGCTTGCTGACGACATTATGAGGGATCCGGAATTGGACAATATCACCATCGTACTGGATGAACACACCGCTCTGAACCAAAATAATAACGAAAAGACATTTAGGGACTCTGCAAAAATGTTCAATAAAAATCTTATTAGCGTAAAACTTGAAAGATCTGTGGATGGCAGACATCATAATCTGATACAATCAGGGGAAATAGTGATCGGGGCCATGGGGAAAGCGATACGAGATGATATAGAAAACAACCTGATAATGATGAGTATACGTAAACTTACTGACAAAAACACTAAAAAATGACCGTGCCTTGGGTTCGCGGCGAGCCACAATCCCCCAAGGGCCTATCGGACAGTTGATACAGTTTTTCAAAGTATAAAAATCTGTTCAGACAGTCTTCCGCGTTAACGAACGGCATCCTTTCCAATAACATTTAATCATATGACCATATGACACTTCATGGCCTCAGGGATACCGACCGTTCTGACATCCGATGAATTGATGGACAAAGCGTTCAAAAGAGCGTCGAAGATAGATAAAACGGGAACGAACGCGTTGGATCATAAGAAAAAGACCGCGTTAGCAAAGGTAACTGCATCCGGCGATATCATAGCGACAACGCTCAATGATTACGTGAACCGTTTTCCGAGGATAGAGAAAGGAGATGATTTCTTTCCGGAACTTGTTGACCTTACCATCGGAATAGATGATTATAAACGATCATTGGGTGCAATGCTCTGGGCAGCCAACAGGACTGAGAAATTAAAGAACGAATGCCTCAGAAATCTCAGAAGAACGAAAGATCCGGTGTATATAGATTCATTAAGAAGCGGATTCTACGGGCGCTTGGCGTCAATTCTCAAACAGATATCGAACGAACTTGAATTTCTGAAGAACGCAAAGAACAAATTCAGAAAATTGCCGAACATAGAACCGAATGTTGCTACGGCCGTCGTTGCAGGTTTCCCCAACGTAGGGAAGAGCAGATTGGTCGCTTCGCTGAGTTCAGCGGAACCGGAGGTTGCGCCGTATCCGTTCACCACCAAAGGAATAATCATAGGACATATACAGGACGGCTGGAGAAAATATCAGATCATCGATACGCCTGGTCTCTTAGACCGCGAATTGGATGAAAGGAACGATATCGAGAAACAGGCGGCGCTTGCGCTGAAGTATCTGACGCACGTACTTGTGTTCATCTTAGATCCGTCGGGATCGTGCGGATATTCGATGGAAAAGCAGCTTTCTCTTCTCACTTCGGTGAAAAAAGGTTTCCCCGGCATTCCGATGATAATCGCGGAAAGCAAATCGGACATGTTCAAAAGTGACAGCGACAAGATAAAATTCTCCGCTGAAACAGGAGAGAACATGGAAGCGTTGAAAGAGAATATCATAAGTAATCTTAAGAGCATACGCTTCGAGGAAGCGGAATGAGCGGAAAGGTCGTTTGCAGCGAAAATATGAAGAGCTACTTCAGCGAACTCGGCAGAAAGAACGAGATATGTTACGGAATAGCGAGAAAAGCAAGAAGCAAAGGATTGGACCCGCAAACGAAGATCGAGATCCCGCAGGCAGAGGACCTTGCGTCACGCGTTGAAGAATTACTATCATACTGGAACGTGACCGGCGTTGCCGAAGATATACGGAGATTGACCGCGAAGCATGGTAACAGAGAGATAGTATCATTGCTCATTGCAAAGGAAATTGCAAAAAAACCTGCCGAAAGTAAAGAAAAAGCGATCGACAGAGCGATACGTGTCGGTCTTGCCGTATTGACGGAAGGGATATTGGTTGCTCCCTTGGAAGGATTAGCGGACACGAAGATAAGAACGAACAGTGACGGTACCGAATATTTAGATCTGATCTTTGCGGGACCGATACGCGCCGCCGGCGGTACGGGGCAGGCGATGAGCGTCCTTATTGCCGATGTTGTGAGAACGGAACACAACATAGGCCGATATATACCGACTGACGGCGAAGTGCAGAGATTCCATGAAGAAATTCCGTTATACAAACAGAAACAGCATCTTCAATACCTTCCCACAAAAAGCGAAGTTGAACTCATAGTAAAGAATTGTCCGGTGTGCATAAACGGAGAAGGTACCGAAGATGTTGAGATATCCGGATATCGGGACCTTCCGAGAATAGAGACGAATAAGGTAAGAGGAGGCGCATGTCTTGTTATTGCGGAAGGCTTGTGCCAAAAAGCGGCGAAGATCAAAAAGCATGTGGATTCTCTGAAGATAGGCGGATGGGATTTCATCGGTGAATTCTTATCGATGAAGAAAAGTAGCGAAGATGATGATGAAAAGAATTCTAAAACAGTGAAACCGGCTGATAAATATCTGAAGGACATCGTTGCCGGACGCCCGATATTCGGGCATCCGTCACGTGTCGGCGGATTCAGATTAAGGTACGGGCGCGGAAGGACGTGCGGATTGGCTGCGCTGGCCATCAATCCGGCAAGTATGTATGCGTTAGATGAATTTCCTGCGTTGGGTACGCAGATAAAGATAGAAAGACCTGGTAAAGCAGGTGCGGTGACCCCGTGCGATTCCATCGAGGGTCCGATACTGCTATTGAAGAACGGGGATCTCGTTCAATGCAGCACCAAAGAAGAAGTTAAAGAGATATACAAGGAGATATCAGAAATAGTCGATAACGGCGAAGTACTGATACCATTCGGTGAATTTTCTGAGAACAATCACAAACTCGTACCGTGCGGTTACACCGAAGAATGGCACGAACAGGAACTGAAAGCGAAGAATATTCCTCTCGATGTAATTAAAGGAATAACATACGAGCGCGCAAAACAGATGTCCCTTGAATATGATATACCGCTGCACCCGAAATTCAATCTGTTCTGGAATGATGTTGATCTTGAAAGACTGAAAAAGTTAAGAGAATTCATCCTGAATAACGGAAATGTTGTGAACAATGAATTAGTATTGCCGCTGAGCAGCGATGAGAAACGCATATTGGAAGACCTTGGTGCGCTTCATACCGTTGCCGGCGCTGAAATAACTGTTAAAAAGTATTCGCTTCCGCTCATCGAAGGGTTGGGATTGATCGCAGACGGTGAAAAGATAATTGAAAATTCTGTATTTGACGGTACTGATGCGCTTAACGCAGTATGCAATTCAATGAAGATAGAGGTAAGAGCAAGGGCCCTCATCAGGATAGGCACGAGAATGGCCCGTCCGGAAAAAGCAAAGGAAAGAAAAATGAATCCTCCCGTTCACGCTTTATTCCCCGTCGGCAAGGATCCCGGATCGAAAAGGGAGATGAATTCTGCAATAACGATCAGCAAAACGACCGCAGGAAGTCTCGCCAGCAGCAGCAACCGCAAGAGGGGGGTCCAGATCGAAACAGGAATAAGAATTTGTACATCATGCGGTTCCGAATCAATAATGTCGTCGTGCGACAAATGCGGCTGTCATACGGTCTTCAAAAAAAGGGAAAGGCCGACGAAAGAGGATGAGGGATCTGTTGATATCGCCGCAATATATGAGCGCGCGCTGACGCGTATCAGAATATCACCGCAATTGATCCCTGAACTGAAATGTGTTGAAGGGCTGACATCAAAAATGAAAGTACCGGAAGCGCTGGAAAAAGGGATATTAAGAACGCTGAACGATGTTTCCGTTTACAAGGACGGAACGGTACGCTACGATATGACGGACGTTCCGATGACGCATTTCCGTCCTAAAGAGATAGAACTGAGTGTTGAAAAAGCTAAAGAATTAGGATACACGCACGACATGTTCGGCGAACCGTTAACGGATGATGAACAATTATGTGAACTGAAGGTACAGGACATAGTTCCTGCGGACTCATGCGGCGACTATATGATACGTGTCGCGAAATTTGTTGATGATCTCCTTGAAAAGCATTACGGACTTGAAAGATTCTATA
>WQXR01000098.1 GCA_009784745.1 Methanomassiliicoccaceae archaeon
CGGGGGTAGATATCTATGGCGACACATCAGCAACAATAACCGTCAACGGCGGCATTGATGCCGGAGGGTATGGAATAGATGTTGATGACGGAACAGCGACGATCGTGGTCAAAGGCGGTATTGTTTCCCAAGGCAGCGGGATACTTGTCAACAGCGAGGCAACCGCAGACATCACCGTCAAAGGAGGCATTGACGCGAGTAACGGATTTAATGGATTGGAGATCTACGGCACAGTAACGATAGAGGTTACCGGCGACATTAAGTCCGGTCCGGCATCCAATGGGATATATATCCCCAAAGGTACGGCAGACATCACCGTTCACGGCAACATCATTTCCGGATTTGAAGGAATATACATTGAGGACGGAGCAACAGCAACGATAACCGTCAATGGTGAGATAACACCAGGTGTAGCATCCTGCGAGGTATCATTCGACGGCGACGCCGTCGAACCAAAGGAAGCAAAGACCAACGGATATACTGAATACAGTGGTGTCGGAAGCGACGATGAACCATGGATCGTTTGGGTGAGCGGTACAACAAAGGTACCTGCGAGCCTTGTGATCAAAAATCCGAAGACATCTTACATGCTGGACGGTAAGTTCACCCTGAAAGGTGCCGTATGGTTGGTATACACCAACGGAATGACGGAAGAACTCAAAGCGGGATACGTATCAAGCATAGTTCCGGGAACTGTACTGGACACCAAAGGTGTCTTCTCAGTGACCGTAACTTACGAATGTGCGTTCGGTGTGTTCACGGCGGATGACTTTGACATAACGGTCAAAGGCGCTGACGTGAAAAGCGATTCCGTAATTATGTTACCGGTATTCGCGATATTCGGAGGAATATTGGGAGCGGTATACTTCCTTGCTAACAAAAAACCATAAATAAACTTTAAATAAGATCAGTGGGGCGAAAGCCCCACATGATCCATTATTTTTGAAATTCTTTCATCCAAGGTTATTTCAAAGATCCCTTCATCCAAGGTTATTTCAAAGATCCTTTCATCCAAGGTTATTTCAAAGATCCTTTCATCCAAGGTTATTTCAAAGATCCCTTCAAAGAGGCATCCTTTCAACTTCTAATCTGTCGGCAGTAGGATATTCTTCGGTTATGTAACATTTATACGGCAACTCATTCGCGATCTCTTCCAATATCCATGGCGCCAGATCAATTCTTTTCCTTTCGTTATCAATTCTTATTAACTCATTGGGAATTTCATATTCATCACGAAGGAAATTAAAAGCGGCAATAAGATCATCAGCGTAAACAATACCTTTCATTATTGTGCCGTCATCCGTAATGATATCATAATCAGCAGCATTCTTTTTCGCTGTCCGTATCAGACGTTCTCTCAACTGAACGGAATCTTTGAATGCTGACGAACAATAATGTAAATTCGCATTCTGAAACTTTTTCAGAATGCGTTTTATCGTTCTATCGGAATCAAGTACCGCCGAAGATATCTCATCCTTCAATCCGTATCGTCTGGCACTCATCATTTCCCAATTGCTTTCCGAGAATTCCAATTCATTGATATTTACAAAATCTATATTCATTTCCAAAACATCGGAAATGAGTTCTTCTAACTCTTTTGACATATCGGGAATTGAAGGAACTTCAATTCCTACGATCATTTTCGTTACTGATGATATTATCTTCCCCAGTTCCGTGTTCCTGATATCATTCCATTTATCGACGGAAGGATGGAATCTTATCTCATCGAGGCCGGC
Source organism: Methanomassiliicoccaceae archaeon (assembly GCA_009784745.1). GTDB lineage: Archaea > Thermoplasmatota > Thermoplasmata > Methanomassiliicoccales > Methanomethylophilaceae > Methanomicula. The sequence continues at coordinate 1,737 of WQXR01000098.1, forward strand.
GGCCTCTAACATCATCGTTCTTTCATGATTTATTGAGGACGTATACAGATGGATGTGATGCTCCTTCCCGAACCTTTCCTTCAATTTCTTTATGACATTGACGGTACGGTCAATGTTCATCAAAGGATCACCGCCGGTTATACCGGTACCTTCGGCATCCATCATTTCAGCTTCGTGAATTATCTCATTTATCATAGAGACATCATCGGAAGAGGTTATTTTCTTCTCATTTGCGTATATAACATCGTAACCTTTCTTCTCATCCGATACGGGACAGTAAAAGCAACCGGTAGAACATTTTCCGGTAATGAACAGTACCATCTTACTGCCGTTCATGCAGTATTCGCATCCTTTTGCTACGGTTCCGTTAACGACGGAACCGCATCTCTTTCTGTTCATTATCAGCAACTCTCCCGATATCTGACGCACTCGTGCTGTCGCATATATGGCAGAGCAATAAAGTCTTATTGTTCCCATTGATGAAAAAACACGTCTGACATCATGTATTCAGAACGGGCAATTGGGGAATCAGTGATCACCCAATTCGATCCAAACATAAGTTGGACGCATTACGTTCAGTTGATACGCATAAAGGATGTATCCGATCGCCGTTCTTATCCGGCATATTGAACTTTTAAAACCATGAGACAGATAGTTTTATCATCACAAATTACATAGCAGAATCAGTGATAGGATGACAATATCTGTTGACATAACGGACGACCAGATGAAGGTCATGCTTATGTACGCTGAAACTAAGAGCATGACAATAGCCGATCTGATAGAAACGGTCGTGGAATGGATAGAGGATGAACTCGATACCGCGGATGCGGACAAAGCATTCGAAGAGTTCTACAGGAATCCGGAGACGGTAACTTTCGAAGAAGCGATGAAGGAGCTTGGCCTTAAATGACATATAATGTCACGATCGAAAGATCTGTATTGAAGTATCTCGGAAAATTGGAACCTGCGGTACGCGAAAGGATAATGCTTTGGATAAAGGAAAATCTAGAAGGATGCAAGGATCCGAGGAGCACTGGAAAGGCGATGCACGGAAAGTATGAAGGAGCTTGGAGGTACCGTATAGGCGAATACAGAGTGATCGCGGAGATCAGGGATAAAGAATTGATAGTTATCGTCATAGATATAGGACCGAGAAAGAATATCTACAAATGATCTTCCGGAATGCTTATCCGATGTGAGGAACAAAAAGCACGGCCGTCCGCATCCAATGTTTTAATAATCCTTTCCGCGATTCGTTCATCTGAATGAAACAAAGAACAAGAATAATTTTGGCGATGGATGAGACGGATAAAGAGAAGGCGATACGCATCACGGAACTTTTAAAGGACGAGATAGACGCTGTAAAGATAAACTGGCCGCTGATATTGTCATCAGGTCCGGAGATGATAAACAAATTATCAAAGATAACTGATGTTATCTGCGACCTGAAGGTCGCAGATATACCAAATACCGCTCGTCTGATCGTAGAGAACGCAGTTGCAAGAGGTGCTTGTGCAGTCATCGTTCACGCTTTCACAGGTGAAGATTCATTAAAAGCAGCGGTCGAAGCTGCAGACGGTAAAGCGGAGATATACGCAGTAACGGAGATGAGTCATCCGGGAGGGATGACCTTCACCGCGAAGCATGCTGAAGAAATGGCCGAATTAGGAATTAGATGCGACGTATCAGGATTCATAGCACCTGCTACGAGACCTGAACGGATAAAGGTCATAAGAAAAATGATCGGAACGAAGAAGATATTATCACCTGGCGTGGGAGCACAGGGAGGAAAGGCATCCGAAGCGATCAAAGCAGGTGCAGACCACGTGATCGTAGGACGTTCCGTATACGATTCGGAAGATCCGTTATCAGCGATAAGAGAAATACAAAAGGACATACGTTCCGTCCTTTAGTTCAAAGGCTACGCGTTCAGGATCACGACAACCTGAGCGAGAAAGCTCACTGCTTCAGCTGTGAGAGGATAGCGAAAAATAATGTATCCCTGCACTGCCACTGTCAGTCGAATTTGTTTACAATAAATGTCACATATTTCAACGAGCCAGCGCCGTTAAGTAAGAAACGTTTAAAGCGTTGAATTATGATACAGGAACGGAATAACAGCAACACGCAGAATGAATTGTAATAACTAAGTTGCTCCGAGATAAAATAAACGTTGAACCGTAATAAAAAACGATAACGAAGAAATAAACACAAAGAACGGCGCGTGTGTTCACACACGACGTCGTAAAAGAAACATTCGAACGCATAACACAAGAAGTGATGGGAAATATGCTGTTAACGTATAACATAAAGCATGGATTGGACATTACGTCAGAATTGGAAAAAGGAAGAGTGGTTGCCAACGTGGCGATCAATTCTCCGAAATTATTGACAACGAAGGCAGTTTCTCATATCGGATTGAAAGCGACGATATCTAACCAAATTTTAAGAAAATACGGTCGCAGAAAAGAAACAAAGAAAGTAAGCAACATCGTACTTCCCGTCCCCGGTCGTGACACAATAATAAAAGAAAAGGCTGTTTATATTCCTTGTTTGAAATGTACGTTACCGTTCTATCACAAAGTTGAGAAGATTAACTACATTGAATTTGACAAAGAGTATGCGCATATCACTTGTACAGTACCTGATCTGCCGCAATATGTTCCGGAACGCACATTAGGCGTTGACCGCAATTCAAAAAGCCATATTGCCGTAGTATCTTGCCCCGAAAC
>WQXR01000099.1 GCA_009784745.1 Methanomassiliicoccaceae archaeon
TAAAGATCCCCAAAAAGACCGAAAAACAGAAGAATGCAACCGCAAAGAAAAGTCACATCCCTACGATAAAACTTACAGACATAGCAGGACTTGAGGATGCAAAACTTGCTTTGGAAGAGCGTGTCATTCTGCCGCATAAACACAAGGATGTTTATGCTAAATACAACAAACAGACCGGCGGAGGCATTCTTCTTTATGGATTACCTGGTACAGGCAAAACGATGTTCGCGCAAGCCGTGGCAACGGAACTTGATGCTAAATTCTTCAGCGTAAAATGTTCGGATATAGAATCGAAATGGATAGGCGAAGGAGAGAAGCACGTCAAAGATCTTTTTACAAAAGCAAAGTGTTGCGAGAGAGCAGTCATTTTCTTTGATGAATTTGACTCCCTCGGAAGAAGACGGAACGAAGAGAACAATTACGGATCCAATGTACTACAAGAGATCCTGACACAAATGCAGGGCGTAGAGGTTTCCACCAATATGTTACTCGTGATAGCCGCGACGAATTGTCCTTGGATATTGGACGGAGCGCTTCTGAGACCCGGCAGATTCAATGAGAAGATCTACATACCTCTGCCGGACAAAGCAGCAAGACTGTTCATCCTGAACCGCGGGCTGAAGCAGTGTCCTCTTGCAAACGATGTTGATCTTGATTATGTAGCAGAACGGCTTGATGGCTGCAACGGCGCGGACGTTGCCGAATTCTGTGAGAAGATAAAAATGATCCTCATACGAAAAGAAATATCAAAAGAGGTCAGCCCTGCTATTACGGTCTCCGGTATAGAAAATGTGCTTGCTAAAACAAAGACCTCAGTACTTCAGCGTGATGTAGATAACATGGATGAATTCATTGAAGGCATCCGTCAGTGAGATTGAATGATGAATATCTTAAAAATACGGTAAAAACGGCATTGTGGCGCGGCCACTGTAATATGATTCTGAGCTTCGACCATAGCCAACGTTGCGGATGTTCACACACATTCATGCAGACACTGTCTGCACAATTCAAACTTCCGAAAAACAGACCGTCCAGTTATTTCGATATTAAACATATCCAGGCGGGCCCACTTTTTGCCGTCCGGAGTGAGAAATTTGAAACCGTGAGTGTCACTCACGGTTTGACTTTTTTCTCTGAAGGTGCACCTTAACAGTATCAATACGCATCAGGGTCCGAGGCAGTCCGTCGGTACTACGAGAACGCCGTCCTGTTTGCGCACATGGGATGACGTTACCGTGGCACAAAGCACCATGAGGAATTCCGGGTCAGGAACCTTCTTTTTCCCTTCTTCATTCTCTCTTCTTATCTTGTCCCTCAGCGATATGAGATTTTTAGCGCCCTCCTCGACCTTACTGTATCCCATCTTCATCTCCACTCCGGCCCACCTTCCGTCCGCGGTCTCGATTATCGCATCCACCTCCAGGCCATTGTCGTCGCGGTAGTGATACACTTTACCGGAGAATAGTGCTGCGTATGTACAAAGATCCCTGTAGCAAAGCGATTCGTACATGAACCCGGCGGTCTCAGCATCCATCAGAAGTGCATCGGAACTTATGCCGAGCGCCGCTGCTGCTAAAGACGGGTCAACGAAATGACGTTTCGGTGAGGTTCGCATACGAATTTTAGAACGTATCTCAGGAACCCAGCCATCCTGTTCTTCGATGACGAATATCCCTTTCAGCGCATTCAGATAAGCTTCTGCAGTTATGACCGACATCGCCTTGTCCGCATCCTTGATGTCGTTCGCAAGAACGGATATCCTCGCTTCCGTAGCATTGTTCCTTGCCAGAGATCTCAATATCCGTCTTACTGTGGAGGGATTGCGTTTGACCCCGTCTATTTTGGAGAAATCATAATTGATGATCATATCCACATATCCCCTGGGTATGAGCATCGCTTTATCTGTATCGAGCTCAATCCCGGCCGGCCAGCCTCCTCTGCATATGAGGTTCACGGTCTCCTTGTAACCTATTTTAGAGACGGATGACGTTAGTTTTTCGCCGCGGAATAGTTTTGCCAATGAAACGGAACCGTTGCTGTCCCCTGATTCAAATAACGACATCGGACGCATCTTCAGAGGTGCGAATCTCCCGGTCCCCGAGTGTTTTGTAGATTCCTTTGGAGGAGATACGGAACCGGTGAATATGTACATCCCCTTTCTGCTGGAAAAATCGATATTATATCTTGCTGTATCCCACAGTTCGGGAACATCCTGCCATTCGTCGACCAGACGCGGTTCCTCCCCTTCCAACGCAACTTCGGGATCGGCTTCCGCCAGTTCACGGATCTTGCGTTTACCGATCAATATCGACGAATTCGAGTGGGCGATGCCCGTCCAGGTCTTACCGCACCATTTGCATCCTGATATGTGAACGGCACCGAACACCTCCAGCATCTTTTTTATTTCGGGATCCGCGACCCTCGGACGGTAAAGGCTGCGAATGGTCGCTTCATCTAATTCGGTTTTTTTCATGAATCTGTAATACAATAATGTCATTATATGTTTTTCGGATGTTTTGTTATATGTTTTTCGGATGTTTTGTTATATGTTTTTCGGATGTTTTGTTATATGTTTTTTGGATGTTTTGTTATATGTTTTTTCTCGGTTGAAAAGTACTCTGAAAATCGACACACCGGGTGTTTCGACACTAACGGGCGGGCTCACTTATTACTCCGTTAAGATCATACATACCTCTGAGGCCGCATGCGGATCCGCCTACGGCATCATGGATACGGACATCGAAGGTCATCCCAAATGATCTGTTTTGAAAAGAGGTTATCCTTACTGTAAGAATAACTGCTTATCAAAACAACACCCCAGATGATCAGACAGTTTAAAATACATTAGCGTTGTGTCGGACCACAGGTAGTAACATGGAGTTTCTAAAATATACCGGCTGTTATATTGGGATAACAGGAGAAGAATTCCCGGTCGTGATCGACCTTTTCCCCGATGGTAAATTCGTAATATCTGCGATAGAACAGACGATCCTGAGATCTGTAACGGATGGTAAAGAAAAGTTTGAAACAGAAAGCGAGAAGGCCTATCCGTTCGGCATCGGCGATTATACTGCAAATGACAAGACATTCACCATACCTAAAGGAAAGGCGCGGTTGATGATGATCCTGAACGAAAATGATACGAAAGGTGAGATAGTTGCCAAAAAAAGTCTCAAATTTTCTGACGGGATATTTTATTACGCCGGTGAGATAAAACGCACACTCTTCCCTTTCACTCTTGATGACGATGATCCTCCGATGGGAGATATCTACAGGGACAGTGTGCTGACGCAGTTCAGGATGTTCGATTTCGGTAAATATGATTTTGAAGAACTGAACGTCAACGAGGCGTTAGAGACGATAAAGAAGATCAAAGACACGACCCCGAAGAAGTTCGTCCCGTCCGGAGCGGACTGGGCCAGACTGAACGGTCCCGATGGCAGAAGAATGGAAGGAGCGTTCTTCGACGAAGAAGGGAACGTATGTTACAAGGAACTGATGCCGAAGATCAAGATCAGTTACAAAGATCCGAGAGCAAACGAACCTGGCGCCGATTGGTCGCTCATCACATACGGTGATGCTGACGCGGAGAATGCGGCGGAAGCCAAGCGTGTAAGGGAGCTGAACGAGTTCACAAAGGTCTTTGCGGCGCAGAATGGTCGTAAATTCATCACACTGGCGCAACAGTGGACGGAATAGAACTGAACAGGACCGATGGGGGCATCTTCAACTGTCCTACATTTTGGGACGGTTCGCTTCCCCTGAAGCGCGTTTTATTTTCAGCATTTCCGGCATTTTCCGGGGCACGGAATGTCTGTTAATATATTTTCACATAAATGTGAAAATATATCTTTTATTATAGAGGCGTTTATTCCGTAAGTTTTTTGACAGATCTTATATCATTGTCCTCAATTATCTTCCGATAGAACATCTCCACCGCTTCGGATGGTGATAGATTCAGTTGCCGCAGAATTTTTTCCGCTTCAACTTTGACGATTGAATCAACGCGTGCGTTTATGATCGATCCCCTTAGCTTTGCCGAATCCTTTGATAATACCTCGTCACACAGTGATGCCATGTACTCGTTATAGTACATTCCTTTCTCTCTTGCCAAAGCACGTATGATATCGGTGGTTCCGGAGCCGTATTGGGATGATTTCTTCTTCCTTTCCGCGATGCACGTTTCTCCGAGGTTCATTGCTATCTCTCTGAGAATAGATTTTCTGGAGTCCATATCCTTCGGTCTCAGTTCATTCTGATCTAACTTTTTTACTTCGGATAATACATCATCCGTCATGTACGGATATAAAAGGGTCTTACCGAAATGTTTAGCGATCGCCAGTTCGCACGGAATTGATATTTTAATGAGTCTTTCAACGGCGGCATTCTTTTGCATCTCATAATCGTTATCCGTCTGATCGACAAATTTTGCACAACCCATGAAA
>WQXR01000100.1 GCA_009784745.1 Methanomassiliicoccaceae archaeon
TACACTGTTGAGATAACGGCAGTGGAAAAGTACGGTTACGAACTGGACGACCCGCTTCCGTTACCGTTCCACAATGATGATATCGAAAACATCACGGGAATAAACTTCAGGATGATCCATGATGAGGACGTGTTCTATGTGATATCCGGTAAGATAACACGTGACGCGGTAAGCCCCAGTGGGGCAGTATCCGTCGTGGATCTTATAGGCGTAACAATAGAATATTCAGTTGTTGATGTGAACGGCGACCCAGTTTGGAAGGATGATGTGGTTGATCAGAATTGGACCGTAACATCGGTTGCCGGCGGTGTGTACACACTACCGGCGTGGCCGAGCGGTTACACGATAACGATAGTGGATGTGCGTATGGATCGCCACGAACTCATGAATAAAGGCGTTCTCATCGGCGTAGATCTGCCGATCGAATTCCCTCTGTCTATTGAGTTCCACCTCATAGGCAACGTCGTGAACATCAACTTTACGATGTGCTACCTATACGAAGTAATATTCGACACCGGAAGAGGAGCGTTCGATGACGCTTCCAAACTGTTGGTCACATACGTGAGAGAAGGAACACTTGCGGTACAGCCGGACGATCCGGAACTGAACAGCGGTAACTACGTGTTCGGAGTTTGGAACCCAACACCGGCAGGAACATGGAACTTCGTCGGTTGGAACACGATCCTGAAGGAACTTTGGGACTTCGACGTGATCATAACAAACAACGTCACCCTGTACGCAGAGTACACGGAAGACATGAACTTCTGGTTCGATGCGACCATTAAATCCGTTGCGGGAAAAGAATTCTCATACACAGTAAGATCGGTCACGGGTAACATGCTCCTGCAGAGTGAGAAGATCATAATGTCGGAAACGGGTGAATACACATTACCATATCTAGTGCACAAGGGCGATTCCTTTGAGATATCTGCACTGGATGAGGAATCCGATATCTCGTGGAACTATGGCATGGGTGGTATCAGCGGATCCGGAGAACCCGGCACGACGTTCAAGATCGCCATAACAGGTGATTTCACCCTGACAGTAGGATTCGAAAAACCGTTCGATGCGATGACCCTGCTGTATGTGTTACTGATACTCATCACGGCAACGTTATTCTTCCTGCTTTGGATAAGGGAGAAACCAGCGATCATAGGAAGAGTGGTAAGCAATGGTAAAGGTCTTGCTGATGTCGAAATAAGATACACCGTGAACGGAAAGGCTGTGAAGAAAACAGTCGTTACAGACCAGTCCGGAAGGTACTCGATATCGGTGAAGAAGAAGTGGGATGTTACCGTAATGCCTGTTTCGGAGGAAATAGCACCTGTTTCACTTAAAGTGGACAAGAAGAAGACGGAGATCAACTTCGACGGTGATGCAGACCGGTATTAAACACGGGGCAACAGCCCCGTTTCAAATTTCTTTATTTCTTACACATTCAGAGCATCCTGTCAAAGCGATAATTATATCTGTATAACACATACCCAGTGTGATGGTATCACACCGAGAAAAGATGATAAGGGAATTCATGGCGGGATCACCGTTCTTCAAACGCAACGTCAGCATGAATGAAGTAAGATTATTTGACGTTGCACTGACGCATGACAGTTTCGCAAATGAAGAAGCATCCCGTGACCATGACATAAGATCATACGAACGATTGGAATTCTTAGGCGACGCAATAATGGATATGATCGTCTGCGAACATATCTACCTTAACACAGAATTGAAAGAAGGGAATATGACCGATATGAAGAAAGATGTTGTATGCAACAAGAACATTTCTTTAAAGGTCTCAGAAGCAAAGATGGACATTGATTCTTTACTGTCAGTGGGAGAAGGTCACAAAGTGAAAGAGAAGAACGTAATAGCGGACAATATGCGCGCAGACGCATTCGAAGCGATATTGGGTGCCGTTTACATTCTCTACGGACTGGACGAGGCCAGACGTATAGTGCAGGAAGTATTTTTTTAACAACGATATAAAGCGATGGGTTTTTAACGAATCCAAGTTATAAGGAATATATGAACGCCGACGAGACGGCCAAGGCGATAAAGGATATGGAGATACGCGGCGCAGGACGCATCGCACGCGCCGCCGCGGAAGCGTTATCTGATACCGCGTCAAAAGATCATAAGAACATCGAAGCGATGAAAAAGGAGATCATCCGTTCAAAAGATGTGTTGACAGCATCAAGACCCACCGCAGTGTCGTTATACAACGCGGTACAATACACATTAAAAGGATTTGACGATTGTAAAAGCGTCAAAGAAGCAAAAGAATTATTGATAAAGAATTCAAAGGAATTCGTAACATTATCGAACGAAGCCGTCAAAAAGATAGGAATAATGGGATCAAGAAGAATAAAAGATAATTCCGTGATATTAACGCATTGTAATAGCTCCGCAGCATTGCAATGTATAAAGCAGGCGCATCGCGACGGAAAGAAGATAAAGGTTTACGCAACGGAATCAAGACCTTGGAGACAAGGCATTCTCACTGTGAACGAATTAGCAAAAGAAGGAATAGACGTTACGATGATAATAGACAGTGCGGTACGCACAGTGATGAAGAAGATCGATATTGTATTAGTGGGAGCAGACACAATAACATCCAACGGTTCAGTGGTAAACAAGATCGGAACATCCCAAGTAGCATTAGCAGCCAATGAAGCACGCGTTCCGTTCGTCGTATGCAGCGAAACGTACAAGATATCACCGCAAAGCATGTACGGCGATATGGTAACGATAGAAGAGCGCAATAATGATGAGATCGTAAAAAAGAACGAAATATCGGAAAATGTAAAAATATTCAATCCGGTATTCGATTCAACTCCTCCTAAATATATTGATGGAATTATAACAGAAATAGGAATAATAAATCCCGGTTCGGTATATGAGATAATGATAAAGCAATTCGGAACAACGGAATTCAGATGAGGCGGTAGAATGGAATATTCATATTTGCATTTAGGCGAAAAAGCGGATCCCGATGAGTATGTGATATGTAAGTACAGAATAACAACGAACTTACCAATGGAAAAGGCAGCAGAATCGTTAGCGGCGGAACAATCGACGGGAACATGGACCGGAATTTCAACGCTTGAAAAAGATATTTTCCAAAAGTACGGAGGAAAAGTAATCGATATCAATGAAAATTTAGTTGAAGTGGCATTTCCCACAGATGATTTTTCAATTGAAGTTGGCGGCGTTCCGCAGATACTCAGCATAATCGCCGGTAATTTATTCGGATTGCATTCAATTGACAAAATAAGATTGGAGGACGTATCATTCCCAAAGGCGATAAGAGAATGCTTCCCCGGGCCGAAGTTCGGTGCATCCGGACTGAGAAATATACTGGACCGCCCGGAAAGACCGCTGGTGGGAACGATAGTCAAACCGAAGATAGGATTGTCTCCAAAAGATACAGCTAACTACGTATACGAATCAGGTAAAGGAGGATTGACCAACAGTAAAGATGACGAGACGCTCGTTGATCAGAATTTCTGTCCCATTCAGGACAGAACCGTAGCGATAGCGGAATCGCTGGACAGATTGGAAAGCGAAGGTCATAAGATGGTACATGCAATAAACATAAGCACAAGCGGCCATAAGATACTGGAAATTGGTGAAAAAGTACAGTCATGGGGCGCGAAACAAATCATGGTGGACGTTCTGACATGCGGTTTCGCAGCAGTTCAGGCGTTGGCCGAGGACAGGTCAATAAAAGTGCCGATACACGTTCACAGGACGATGCACGGTGCGATGACAAGGGACCCGTTGCACGGAATAGCGATGTTACCGATAGCAAAACTGTGCCGCATGTGCGGAGGTGACGCATTACATGTGGGAACACTCGGTATCGGAAAGATGGAAGGTCATCGAAAAAGTGATAAAGATAACATAGACGCCTGTTTCGATCCTTCCGTAGGATACAAGGAAGTGATGCCAGTATGTTCCGGAGGAGTTTATCCGGGTGTTGTTGACAAAATAATAAAAGCAGCCGGTAACAACGTTCAAATTCAAGCGGGCGGCGGCGTCGCAGGTCACCCCGGCGGCGTGAGAAAAGGAGCGATGGGTATGTCCCAAGCAGTGGACGCAGTATTTTCAGGGATAGATCTGAACGAATACGCGAAGACGCATGATGAACTGAGGGTCGCATTAAAAATGTGGGGATCGAAATGAAACTTATCGTAAGATTATATGACGTCGATTCATCCGAACCGAGGGTGATAGCGCACAGAGATGACTGCAGAGAACTTGGCGTAAAGGAGATGGACCGTGTAAGGTTGAACGCATCATCATCGACGGCAA
>WQXR01000101.1 GCA_009784745.1 Methanomassiliicoccaceae archaeon
GTTAAATTTTTGAAAACTCTCGTTCCATTTCATCATCAGTAAACTCTGACCTATTGATGCCGCCGCCTGTCTTATCGGTATCTCACGCGAACGCTCTTTGGCATTCATTGCCGATAGTCCGAGGCCGATGGCACCGGATGTTACGATCAGTACCTCAATGCCTTTATCTTTTAACTCCTTTACCTGTCTGGCTATTGAGTCCATGAACTCTGATGATGCTCCCGATCCGCCCTTTGTTATTGACGATGTTCCCACTTTTATTACGATCCTTGAGACATCCTTCAGATATTCGTTCCTGTTCATTTTATCATATCCTGAATTTCTTCTTAAGCGTCCGGTGCGTGAAACTTTTTGCATCCTTTCCTGCGTAATCCTTCACAACATGACCGTTGCCGATGATGATGTACTTGTATATCATCAGTCCTTCCATTCCCACCGGACCGCGTGAATGTATCTTGTTCGTACTTATTCCGACCTCTGCACCCTTACCATATCTGAAACCGTCCGAGAAACGTGTTGATGCGTTCACAAAAACACTTGACGAATCTACGAGATTTACGAATCTCAGCGCATTGATCTTATTTTCTGTAATAATTGAATCAGTGTGCTTCGAACCGTGGATGTTGATGAACTCTATCGCCTCGTCCAATGAATCCACTGTCCTTATTGATATTATCATATCGTTGTATTCCTCATCCCAATCCGATCCCTTTGCATTCTTTGCTTTTTTGTCGCCGATGATGTCCATTGCTCTTTTGTCAGCACGTATCTCCACTCCGTTCTTTACAAAGAGGTCTGTCATCTTCGGAAGGAATTTCTTTGATATTTTCTTGTTAACGAGTAAAGTTTCAACCGCATTGCAGACTGCCGGATACTGAATTTTAGAATCAAGCGACACGTTCAATGCTTTTTCGATATCTGCGAATTCGTCCACGTACACGTGACATATCCCTGCTGAATGACCGAGTACCGGAATTTTTGTGTTCGATTGTATGTAACTTACGAATTCGTTGGAGCCTCTCGGTATCAGAAGATCTATCTGATCGTTCATTTTCAGTATCGAAGAAACATCATCCCTCGTTTCCATCAGACAGAATGAACCTTCCGGTATGCCTGCTTTGTATGCTGCCGATGAAAGAACATCGAACAATATCTTATTCGTGTTGGAGGCTTCCTTTCCTCCTTTGAATACTACGGCATTACCGCTTTTCAGGCATAATGACATTATCTGCGGAACGACATCCGGCCTTGATTCAAAAATAACACCCAGCAATCCGATCGGACATCTCACTTGGTAGAGTATAAGATCATCATCCAATTCCATTGTCGATATTGTCTCTCCCACCGGATCTTTCAGTTCTACTACATCCTTTACGCCGAGTATCATTCCGTTTATCTTCTCGTCGTTCACTTTGAGGCGTTTTACCATTGCGTCTGATAATTCACCTTTTTCTTTCATTTTCGCGGCGGCGTCCATGTCTTTTGCGTTTGCTTTTATTATGTCGTTCCTGAACGAATCTAAGGCATTCGCCATTGCGTTCAGTGCGTTATCCTTTGTTTTGGTGCTGACCGCGGATAATGTTATGGATGCGCTCTTTGCCCGTATCACGTTCTCTTTGATGTCATTCATTTGGATCTTCGCCGCCTGATGTATTTTCTTCCATGTTATTAAGCATGCCCTTCGTTATTTGCGCGCACACCCTCGGATATAAATAAGCATCCGACCATCAAGGAGCGTGACCGATTGCTGCATGAAAATAATTTGCCTAGATCCGGGGACGTACGTTTCAGTTCACGATCATGAGATGAGACAACGCATACTTACAACACTTTTCCGAATGACAAGGGCGCACGGCCCTGTCACGAAACAGGATATTGCTGACCGTTTGGGAATAAAATATCAGCAATTGTTCTATCAGCTGAACGATCATCTTTCATCGTTCTGGAAAGTTGAAAGGGAAGAGAAGGTGCGCGGAGCACGTACCGAATTCATCGTTCCGAAGGAACCCGATGCGGTCTACATCGCAATAGGCAACGACAGGAAGATATTTGTCATAGATCCTCTGGCGGAGTTGTACGGACCTGTTTCCGATGTCGGACTTAGGTGTGATCTTTGTTCCGACAATGACAGCGGGGAGTGTATGAACTCCCTCGTAAAAAAGAATGTTATTCCTTGTAAAGTGAGTGAAGCGGAGGAAGAAACGTTAATGATGAACAACAGGACGGGATCGAGACCTTTGGACATCGGAATGATAAGCGCGCTTAAAGGATTGGCTGTCGGCGAACAATGCGTCCTTACGATACCTTGTGACAGGTGTACGTTCATGAAAAAGAGTAAGATCGGTTCAACTGCGGCCGGAAAAACAAGATTCCTTGTCCTCGGCGGCTATCTCGGAGCGGGAAAGACAACGCTTGCCGTCAATCTTGCAAGAACGCTCAGAGAAAAGAATGACCGTTCCGTCGCGATAATAACCAACGATCAGGGTGATGTTCTCGTTGATACGGAATTCACTAAGGATGCCGGCTTTGACGTAAGAGAGATACTCGGCGGTTGTTTTTGCTCGAATTTCGATGAGTTCGTTTCGAGCGCCAGAACTTTAGTTTCAGCCGGACGGCCTGACATCATAATCGCTGAACCGATAGGAACGTCCACCAATCTGATGGGATCCGTCGTCGCTCCTTTGAGATCGTTATATCCTGATGAGTTCGACGTTGCTCCCTTTGCAGTTGTCATAGATTGCATAAGGGCGATGGACATACTTTCCTCATCTAAGGAAAGGAACATCGAATCCGTTGATCTCATACCTGTGCATCAAATAAAAGAGGCGGAAGTTATCATACTTTCAAAAGCGGATATGATACGTCCGGATGCCGTTGATGCTATCAAGGATAAATTAAAAGAAATTTTACCGGAAGCGGACATCATAGATACATCATCATCCGATCTCAGGAACGTTGACAAAATTATTGATATCATCCTTTCCGATCGTGCAAGCACAAAGATCGCCGAACGCGATAACAATAAAGGATTCGCTTTTGAAAAAGCGAAATTAGGCTGGTATTCCGGTACGTATACCATAACGCCGAACGGCAAAGTGGACATGTATTCGATGTCCTCTGACATCATGAAAGGCGTTGCAAAGGAATATGGACCGAGGTCTATCGTGCATGTGAAAGTTATTATCTCCTCGCAGGAAGCGGCCGCTAAGATGTCACTTGTCCAAGAGTCGATACAGGTCGACGGGATATACGGTTCGCGATTCATCTCGACCCAAGGAAAATTGGTGCTGAACGCGCGTGTCATCTCACCGCCGAAACGGTTAGAGAACACAATGCGCAAGATCGTCGGTTCGTTGGCATCATATCCCGCAAAGATAGAAAAGGTCAGTGAAACATGTTTCTCACCGAAACCGGAGTCGCCGTCGCATTTCTTCTTTGAATAAGTATTCCGTATGGGCGCTGTTCCGAGGACACGTATACTAAAATATATATCGTATCCGACCCATGAGCGGGATACAGACGTTATAACGGTGATATGAACATGAACGCAACGGAGAATGCAAGATCTACGACAGGTACGAAGGCAAGAGTTCAGGACGTATGTCCTTTCAACGGTATGTGTCCGTTGTGCATCGAGGATTGTAATGTACTTTGCGAGGTCGGAAAAGCAACGTTCAGAGGCAGGGAGGTACTTTATCCGAGTCCGGAATACTTCGGGACGAGCACCGCAGCCGCAAGCAAAGATTTCTATCTTGACTGGTCGCACATACAGATCATGTCAGAATTATTGGGCGCAAGGGGAATAGAGCCTGATCCGGACGTTGCGTTCTTTGAGAATGCCGATATCACGACCGTTGTGGGTTCACGGTCCAAGAGACCGATACCGATGAAAATTCCCGTTCATATCGCAGGTTTAGGTTCAACAGCAGTTGCAAAACGCAACTGGAAAGGGATGGCCGTCGGTTCCGCTATCACGGGAGTATGCCAAGTTATCGGCGAAAATATATGCGGAATGGATAACGAAGCGATATATTCTAACGGCAAGGTTCAGAGATCACCGGAGATGGATCTCCGCGTCAACTCGTTCAAAGAACAGTGGGACGGCAAGAACGGTGCGATCGTGGTTCAAACGAACATCGAAGATACAAGAGGAGGAAGCGACGATTACGCAATATCAAAACTTGGTGTCGATGTTATAGAAAGGAAATGGGGTCAGGGCGCAAAAGCGATAGGCGGCGAAGTAAGATTAACGTCGCTGGAGCGGGCGCTGGAACTCAAGGGAAGGGGATACCTCGTCCTTCCTGATCCCGAA
>WQXR01000102.1 GCA_009784745.1 Methanomassiliicoccaceae archaeon
GTCGTCAGCCCCATATGATCCCTTGTTGCGTCAGCTCTGTGGTATACGACCTCCTCTGCCGTGTTACCGTGTATGGCGTAATGCATTTTGTTTTGCACCTTTTTGAAAAACACTTTTGTGCCTTTGGCATCCTTATCGTAATCAAGCGCAGTTGCATATATGTCGGTTATTTTTTGATAGAACTTACGCTCACTGAGACGTATCTCTCTTATGCGCTCCAAAAGTTGTTCAAAGTATTTTTCCGTCAAGACCGAACCTCCGTTCTTGAGCCTCTCGTCATCGATGACCCACCCTTTGATTGTGTATTCTTTGACAATGTGGTTCGCCCACTTCCTGAACTGGACGGCACGTTTGTTGTTCACCTTGAAACCGATGGCGATGACAACCTGAAGATTGTAATGATTGGTGTTGTAACTCTTTTCATCGGCGGCAGTTATTAAGTATTTCTTAACAACTGAATCCTCAATGAGTTCATGGTCAGAAAAGATTTTTTTCAGATGTTGATTGACCGCTGCAACAGTGACGTCATAAAGCGTTGCTATCATCTTTTGTGTGAGCCATATGTTCTCATCTGCATAGCGCATTTCAAAACTCTGCGGGTTGTCACCCATGCTTGCGACTTACGTCAGGTATTCAGCTGCTGAACTGCGAATGGATACTTCCTTGGTTGTCTTTTTCTTTGCCATTTTGCCTCTATAACCCGCGTAGTTCATGATTACTATGATTGTAAGAACCAAAGAAACGATTTAATTCCTTGCCATTAGATGTTGACAATGGTTCAGACCCCCATGTCAACTCCACTTCTTGAATGAGACAATATATCTTCTCACATCACCCAGGTCTATCTCCTCGAATATTTCCTCATCCATCACATGGCTTCTCGTCGTGAAGTAGTCCTTCTTGAAATCGGCAAGGAGTCGGACTTTTTATTCAACACAGGAACTACTTTCAACAATAAACACTGTTAATCTAAAGTTAGCTTAACTGTAGTATTCAGGTTTTATAAAGAAGAACGTCAAAACGCCCTTTGTTGATAGAAATGGACGGCGATAAGGATAAAATTCGTATCTTCCAAGGCAAAGAGATACGGACAGTCTGGAATGAAGAAGAACAAAAGTGGTTGTATTCTGTCGTTGATGTTATCGGCATACTGACGGAAAGCGAGAATCCGCGTAAATATTGGAAGGTCTTAAGAGGCCGTTTAATAGCCGAGGGGAATGAAACGGTAACAAACTGTTACCCTTTGAAGATGTTGTCGCCGGATAAAAAAATGCGTCTGACCGATGTTATCGACACCGAACATCTTCTGAAACTCGTTCAACGTGTTCCAAGCAAGAAGACCGAATCGTTCAGAATATGGCTGACCGAAAACGGAAGAGAAAGCGGAGACGAGACCATGGTCCGCGGCCCCAAGCGGATCGCTGCGGGCATCATATCTACTCTTCCGAGTACGGACAAAAATGCAGCTGAATACGAAGCACACCGTACTGCAGGAGTGGCTGAAAATAAACTACCGGTCATAGACCCAGACATCAAAAATAACATAGAACATGACTTCAAAGAGATGCTGTCACTCATTGAGCGTTCCCGTGAGAATTCCATACGCGCGGTGAATCGTGAACTCATCTCGCTTTATTGGGAGATAGGGCGTTGCGTCAGCGAAAGGATCGCTGCGAAAATATGGGGAAGGTCCGTAGTGAAGGAGTTCTCGCAGTTCGTCCAATCGCAGTTCTATGGGATACGGGGTTTCTCTGCACAGAACATTTGGCGCATGAAACAATATTACGAATCTTATTTTCGTAACGACAAACTCTCAACACTGTCGAGAGAGTTGAACTGGTCGATCAACACAAAGATCATGTGCGGTAAGACCGACGAGGAACGTGAGTTCTACATGGACTTGGCCCTCAAGCATAACTATTCGTTTCGAGAACTGGAACGACAGATGGATACATGTCTTTACGAACGTCTTACGATATTGGGTGAGAAAGATCTCCCGCCCGCAGCAAAGAAGGCCACTATGGCCGGACTGATAGATCTGTATGTGCTCGAATCATTACGTCTTCCGGAACACCATAAGGAAAAGGACCTTCGCAAAGCGATCGTTGCCAATCTGCGTGACTTTATTCTTGAATTTGGTAAGGACTTCTCGTTCCTCGGCGAAGAATACAGGATACAAGTGGGCAACACCGATTTCCACATCGATCTGCTGTTCTATGTGCGACAAGAAAGCTGGATAGAGGATTGTCGAAAGACTACAACATTCGTCCGTTGTAACCCTAACGGGACGTGCGTCGCTGGTTAACGGCTTCGTGCGAAGCTCTCGTGACAACGAACCTCGGAGTGTGCTGTGACGCCGAGAGGGGCAAGGGTAAGGAAGGTATGGTGAATGGAAGTGAACTGTCAAGGTGTCGTTAGAAGGAAATGCGAAAACACAGATGAACCTGTGGAAACAGGCGGACGCATCACCAAAAGGACGGGGTCGGCGGGAAGGAGTGTAGAAGCCTTCCTGCGGACGGACACAACGGCCCCCGGCATATGGACAGCACCTAACCCTTCTGTATTATCTGATATCCGGAACTTGGTAAACCCCACGCTCCCGCCTTGGGAACAGGGGGCAGAGGATGGAACAAAAAGCGAACGACCGTCTGTAACGGACGGTATAGGTATCGTGTACCGCGCTGAAAGGCGGCTGACTTGTTCCTGGCTTCGGATTGCGGGAAAGGAGGCAAAACTGTGAAGGCGGATGCGCCAAAGACGCAGAGATGCGAGGACACCGCCAACGCACGTCTTAGCGAACAGTGGAATAACATCGACTGGAATAAAGCTGAGACGTACGTTAAGAGATTGCAGACCCGTATCGCAAAGGCGATGACGAAAGGAGAAAACGATTTGGTGAAACGTCTTAGCTATCTTCTTACCCACTCGTTCTATGCAAAAGCGTTAGCGGTGAGGAAAGTAACGTCGAACATCGGAAGACGTACGGCGGGAGTGGACGGAGAGCGGTGGCTGAATTCGGCCAGTAAAATGAAAGGTGTATTGTCCCTCACGGACAAACGTTACAAGGCTAAACCCCTCTGGCGCATATACATCCCGAAATCCAACGGCAAACTCAGACCGCTGAGCATCCCAACCATGTATGACCGCTCAATGCAGATGCTGTATGCACTGGCACTTGACCCGATATCGGAGACCACGGCCGACACGGATTCGTACGGTTTCCGCAAAGGACGATGTTGCCAAGATGCTGGCGAACACATACACGTAAAGACAAGGAAGGGAACCAAAGCGGACTGGGTCGTCGAGACCGACGTATCCGCCTGCTTCGATTCCATCTCACACAGATGGATAGTCGAGAACATCCCTATGGACAAATCCGTTCTGAAACAATTCCTGAATGCGGGATTCATTTTCCAAAAGAAGATGTTTCCCGTGTGGGCAGGCGTGCCACAAGGCGGGGTCATATCGCCGATAATAGCGAACATGACCCTTGACGGCATGCAGGGATTCTTGAACGAGAAACTTCCGAACGGACGTGCCAAACTTGTAAGGTACGCAGACGACAGCGTGTGCATATGCAGAACCGAAGAGGACGCAATCAGGGCCAAAGAAGTCATGAGCGAGTTCCTGTCCGTACGCGGACTGGAACTGAATGGCGAAAAGACTCTGATAACGAAACTCACGGACGGGTTCGACTTTCTGGGATTCAACTTCACGAGGCGTAAGGGCGACAAGATGATCGCCAAACCGTCTAAGAAGGCTGTGAAGAGAATAACAGAGAAACTCCATGAGATCATACTGGACAATGGACGAGCCATGACGCAGGATGACCTTATTGAGATACTGAATCCGATAATTCGGGGATGGGCTGAATACCACAGGCACAACTGCGCCAAGGTAACATTCAGCGACATCGACCAGGCCATCTTTGAACTATTGTTCAAGTGGGCTCGGAAACGCCATCCGAACAAGGGGCTCAGGTGGATAGTGAATAGATATTGGAGAACAATCGGGAAACGGAAATGGTGCTTCGCTACGGACGATAACATACTCCTTAAGATGGATAGTATTCCGATAAGGAGACACATGAAAGTCAGAAGGGACGCAAACCCATATCTCGACACCGATTACTTCGATGAAAGAAGACTAAAACGCCGAATCAAACCGCAAAAGGACCCCAAACTAATGGGAGTCAACGTCAGAACCGCCGTGAACCGCACGGTTATCTGAAGCATGAGCGTACTGCGGGGAAACTCGCACGGTGCGTTCTTGGAGGGGAGGGTTCACCCCCTCCCACTCGACAA